>JAKQGT010000173.1 GCA_029556005.1 Chlamydiota bacterium
CAATATTGTTACATTTATAATAATTATTTAAATTTATATAATGCGTTAACAGTAAACGATGCTCATGAAAATAATAAACTTTTTTTGAAGTTGATTTTTGATAAAAAATGGCAGACACTGAGCTCATGGAATTTTTAGAACGCTTTGTTACAACAAAACTGATTGCGACCGTGGTTTTGGTTGTCCTCTTGTGGGGCGCACGGGCTTTCATCGGACGGTATATCCGCAGGTCTAAGAGGGATTGGACTTCCCAGCAGCGCCTCAGGTGGATTAGCTCCACCCGGACCTTTGCCTTTGTTTTGATGGTTTTAAGCGTGATTTTTCTCTGGGGGGAGACGATTCAGGGATTTGCTGTATCGGTCTTTGCCATTGCTTTTGCCTTGGTCTTTTCGGTGAAAGAGCTGTGTATCAGCTTTAACGGATCTTTAGTCCGTATTCGTGGTAAATTTTTTGATATTGGAGATCGCATTGAGGTGGGAGATATCCGTGGGGATGTTATTGATTCCACGCTCCTTTCTACGACTGTAGAAGAGGTGGGGAAAGGAGCTGCTAATCATCTTTACACCGGGCGGCGCATTTCGTTTTCGAACAGTTTATTCTTTACTCATAGCGTTAAAAATGAATCCTTCTTAGAAAATTATTACATGATCCATATTGAAGTTCCCTTAGAGGTAAATGAGAGATGGAAAGAGGGAAAACGCATTTTGCAAAAAATTGGAGAAGAAGAGGTCGCTCCCTATCTTGAACAAGCGCGGTTGCGGATCCGACAACTGGAACGGAGCCGGGGAATGGTCCTCCCTTCTGTAGATCCCCGTGTGACGATTGGGTTGCCAGAAGCAGGGAGTATTGTTCTTTGCTTACGTATGCCCTCTCCCATGCATCTCAAAGAGCGGCTCGAACAAGTCGTCTTAACGCGCTTTTTAGAGCAATTTTACTCGGAAACAACACGGGTTGTCAGCGACTCTAACAGCTCACTGGAACGTTTAAGAAAGCTCGAAAAATCCGAAGGATCTAGCTCTCTTTGAGATAGAAGCGAGAGTGCGTACAGCTGCTTTACAAGCCCTTTAGCAAGCTCTTGATCTTTAAGCTTTGGAATCGCTTGCACGAGTTTATTGTTTGTATTCACAACCAGGGTATGTTTTTTCCCTAAACGACTCGGCAGCTCTTGTCCTGATAGGGTAAAATAATCGCGCATGCGCCGCTCCTCTTCTGTAATGAGAATGAATGCGGGCACGTGATCGCTCGTTAGACTTTTGGCTTCCACTGCGACAGTGTCATCTAATTGCGCTTTAAAGAAATTCGCTGTATGGACCGCTTCGGTTTTGCCACTTTCATCGAGGACAATTTTTTCCCGCTCTTTATCGAGAATGGTTTCATCTACAGCTCCATCTAACCTCTGGAATTTCACCCCCTCAATCTTCCCTTCTAAAAAGCTCATCAGAGGGGTATCTAAATGAGAAGAAGAGAAGAGAATTTCCACCCCTTTATCTTTATACATTTCAAAAAAGTGAGTGGTTTGTTTTTCATCATGATGGTAGAAGACTTTTTTATCTTCATGCCGCTCTAGATACTCTTCTAGAGTGGTCCACTCCTGAGAAGAGTTTTTCCAGATGAGACACCCTTTGATCCGATCATAAAATTTATCGTCTTGAAGGACTCCGAGTTTAATGATCATTTCGATATCGGGCCATTTTTGTACAAAAGCGTCTCGATCTGATTGCCACTGAGAGGTGAGTTTATCGGAAACTTTTTTTGAGATATGACTGGAGAGTTGCCTAACAGTCCGATCCATTTGAAGGTTTGAACGGGAAACGTTGAGAGGGATGTCAGAACTATCGATCACGCCGCGTAAAACCGAAAGATAATCAGGGATCAAGTCTTTGCAGCTGTCTGAAACAAAGACCCGGTTGCAATAGAGATGAACGGAAGACTGGTTGGGATCGAGGCGGCGGTTTAATTTAGGGAAATAGAGGATCCCTTTCAAGTGAAAAGGGTAGTCCACGTTGAGGTGGATCCAGAAAATCGGATCGGGTTCTAGTGGATAGAGGGCGCGATAGAAATCGAGGTAGTTTTGATCGGTGCACTCAGAAGCAGGTTTTATCCATAGAGGCTCGAGTTCGTTGATTTGCTTTCCATTGAGATAAATTGGATAGGGAAGGAAGCGGCAATGCTTTAGGAGAATGTCTCGGAGATGTCCTTCTTCTAAAAAGTCTTCGCTATCGGGAGCGATATGGAGGGTGATGGTTGTTCCACGCTCGGTGCGGCTTCCTTCATCTAAAGTATAATCAGGAGAGCCATCGCAAGACCAATGCGCGGCTTTAGCACTTTTGG
>JAKQGT010000184.1 GCA_029556005.1 Chlamydiota bacterium
ATCCAACCCTATACCATGCCCCAAACTATGAAGAAAGTGCTTTTCTTTTTTCCCCATCACTTTCCGTGCTATATGATCCAGTTCTGCGACTTCAATTCCGGGACGTATGTGTTTCAAAACTTCTTGGTGTGTCTTTTGCACCACGTCATTAAGTTCTTGAATTTTCTTGGGAACCTCTCCGAAAAAAAGTGTCCGAGTCATATCACTACTGTACCCATTCAAAACCACCCCAATATCAAGGAGAACAACATCCCCTTTTTTTAATTTGCGTGACCCACAGCGGTAATGGGGAAGAGCAGCATGGGCGCCAAAAGCAATAATCGGCTCAAAAGAGAGGGCTTCTGCACCATTTTTTTTAGAATAAAACTCAAAGATTTGGGCTAATTCTAACTCGGTAATCCCTACTTTTAAATGCTTACGCACATGTAAAAAACCTTTCCACAAAAGGTCTGCACTTTTTTTGATTAGGAGAAGCTCCCTTCCATCTTTAATCGCACGCTCCTTTTGAATGGGGAAATCACACCCTTTTAGTTTCTTCTTTAGCTGTGAAAAAAATGTTTTAAGTTTCTTGTGTTCTGCAAAGGAGATAGAGGTGTCAAAGCCCATCACCTGCATTTCTTTCCAGCTAGAAGAACCAAATAATTTTCTTAGACTCTCATCATCCAATGCTTTTACCGGAAAAGGGGAGTTTTTTTTCGCTAGTTCTGTGTAGCGTCCATCGACACAAAGGATACTATTTCTTTGCGCAATAAACAGTTTTCCTTTTGAAAGCTTAATACCTGTGAAATAAAAAATATCCGTTGGGTTTTGGATCAGAAATGCATCGACACCATATCCAAGAAAAGTCTTGCGAAAATTTTTAACGCGCTTTTTGAAATAACTGTGTGATGCTTCCATAACTTAAATGCACAAATGTGGGTTTCCCTTGGGGACAAAGGTAAGGAGAATCGCTTTTTAATAGCTGTTTCACCACATGCTTTACCTCTAAAAGGGTCCATCCTTTTTTTTGAGATCTTGCATAACGAGAAACGGTTAAAGCAAGCTTTTTTTGTATTTCTTTTTCAGGAGCTTTTTGATCAAAGACTTCAAGAAGCTCATGAAGAAGGGGTTTAACAGAGCTCTCCTCAATCTCTGGAGAAAGGGCGTCAACGATAAAACAATTCTCTCCGAAGAGGCGCATTTCTATTCCCATCGTCTCAATCTCTTTTAAATGGAGATGCAACTTTTCCCTTTCATGAGGGGAAAACTCTAATGTAAGAGGAATCATGAGTCCTTGGAGTTTTTTCCCATCTGGAGATAAAAGTCTTTCGAATAAAAGACGTGCATAAGCCGCTTCTAAATCCACAAGAATCACACCATCATAGGGGGGAGCTTCCTGAGGGAGATGGAACTCGACCCCCCTTCCATCCAAAAATAAAAAATGATCAAACTGCCCGATAATCGGCAACTCTTTTCCGGGTATGTCAAAACTAAGTGATGGATTGTCTAATGCTTGTGGTTCTTGAAAACGGAAAGGGGGGACAAAGCTCCAATCACAAGGTTCAAACTTTGGAAGGGGTTTCATTTCTTTCGGTTTTCCTTGTAAAGCCCGCAACACCCCTTCCCTTACAACTTCATGAACGACTCCCTGTTCTCGCAAGCGAATCTCTCTTTTTTGCGGGTGAACATTCACATCAATCCATTCGGGAGGTAAGTTAAGATGTAAAGCGAAAATGGGGTGCTCTTGAGAACCTAGACGTGTCCCATAGGCTTCATAGATGCTTCGCGTAATTTCTGGGCAAATCACGGCCCGCCCATTCACAATAAGATACTGTCCCAAACGATTCTTCCTCCCTTCTAGGGGAGAACCCACATGTCCCTTCAACACACATCGGTTCTTTTCAAAACTTACGGGGCTACTTCCTTTTAAAAATCCTACACCCAAAACGGCTATACAGGTTTCTTCAAGGGTTCCTTGATGTGAGGTGAGGACCTCTTTCTCATCGGAATAACACTTGAATGTACACTCTGGATGGGCCAGGGCAATTTTCGTTAAAATTTTCAGAATTTCTGCTTTTGATGCTGCAGGGGTTTTTTGAAATTTTTTTCGTGCGGGTACATTATAAAAAAGGGAAGAGACTTCAATAGTTGTTCCTCTTGTCCGCGCTGCATCTTGTAGCTTTCCTAATCTCCCTCCAAAACAGCTCAATTCCCCTCCGACTCTTCCCTCCTCCATGCACGAAAGAATCCGCACCTTTGAAACCGCAGCAATGGAAGCGAGAGCTTCTCCACGAAAACCCATCGAATGGATCTCACTTAGATCCTCAGCACTCCGGATTTTAGACGTTGCATGCCTTTCCAAACAAAGAAGGAGATCATCCCTACTCATCCCCACTCCATCGTCGGTAACTCGAATGAGGAAGAAGCCTCCACCTTTGATTTCGATGGTAATGGAAGTGGCCTTGGCATCAATGGCATTTTCTACAAGTTCCTTGACAACAGATGCAGGATTTTCAACCACTTCTCCCGCAGCAATCTTATTAATCGTCTCGTCAGATAGAACACGGATAGACATTCTTTCTCCTTGCAGGTGCAACTTTAACCCATTATAATACTGCCCAATAAAACGGGATGCAACTATGAAATTTCCACAAGTTTGGGATTTAGAACGTTTCTTTAAAGGAGGAAGTGCCTCTTCTTCTTTTCAAGAAACCTACAAAGACGTGGCAAACAAGCTGAAAGAATTAGAAAAATGCTTCCACGATGAACAGCTCTCTCAAGGGATTTCTCTTTCCCAAGCCATTAGCCTAGAGCTTCGGGAAATGGAGGCTTTTGTAAGCTGCCTCATTGCACAAAATGTCAAAGATACCCAGGCACGCATTTTAGACTCTAAGATGCGTACTTTAATGACTGCTTATCAAAACTGCATGCTTCTCTTTGATGAAAAACTCAAAAATCTTTCCGATAAAGCGTTTGATACTCTTGTGCAAAATCATCAAGAAATCGCTTTTGCTTTGAAGGAAAGACGACTCTTATCCCAAGAAAAGCTTAGCTTCAAAGAAGAAGCCTTCATCAATGACTTAATGATCGACGGCTATCATGGTTGGTCACAAGTCTGGAGCTCCTTCATTGGAGAAATGACCTTTCCCTTTCAAGGAGAGCGCTTATTTTTTGGTCAGATCGAAAATAAAATGGCCGATTCCAATCGGAAGAAGCGTAAGGAAGCTTTTGCAAGTATCACCTCAGAATTTACGAAACATGAGTCTCTTTTTGCTCAAATCCTCAACCATTTAGGGGGCTTTCGTTTAGAGGTCTATAAAAAAAGAGGATGGACAAACTTTTTACAGGAACCCTTAGAAGAAAACCGGATGGAATCGATCACTTTGGAGACAATGTGGAAGACCATCGAAGCCAACCAGGCTCCTCTTATCGAATACCTTAAATGTAAAGCAGCTTTACTCAAACTAGAGAAGTTGAGTTGGGTTGATTTAGAAGCCCCTCTTGGCAGCGTAAGCAAACAAATCTCCTATGATGAGGCTGCCCACTTCATCATCGAACAATTTGAGCACTTTAGCCCCAAAATGGCAGCTTTTGCCAAAACAGCTTTAGAAGATGGGTGGATTGAAGCCGAAGACCGGAGAGGCAAAAGTCCTGGAGGCTTTTGCACAGCCCTACCGCTCAAAAAAGAAAGCCGCATTTTCATGACCTACTCCAATACTATGACCAACCTCTTTACCCTCGCCCATGAACTCGGTCACGCCTTTCATAATCTTGTGATTTTTCCCCTTCCCGAAATGGCACAACATCCTAAAATGAATGTGGCAGAAACCGCCTCAACCATGGCCGAAATGATTGTCACACAAGCTGCAATCAAAAAAGAAACAGATCCCAGGGAGCGTCTTTACCTTCTCGATGATCACCTCAGTCGCGCTGTTGCTTACTTGATGAATATCTATGCTCGATTCCTTTTTGAAACCACCTTTTATGAAGAGCGAAAAAAAGGGTTTGTCTCTCAAGAAAAACTTTGCTTCCTTATGGAAGAAGCCCAGAAAAAAGCCTTTGGAGGAGCCTTAGAAACCTACCATCCCTTATTTTGGGCAGCAAAAATGCACTTTTACTTTACCGATGTCCCTTTCTATAACTTTCCCTACACCTTTGGATATCTCTTTAGTTTAGGAATCTATACCCTTTCCCAATCAGAAGACAACTTTGAAGATAAATATTGGGCTCTTCTTGAGGATACAGGACGGATGCGCGTTGAGGACCTTGCTCACTCCCATCTTCAAATGGATCTTCGTAAAGCCGATTTCTGGCAACGGGGTTTGGATGTCATCACAAAAGATGTAAAAACCTTCATCCAACTTTCTCAGGAGGTTTTCTAGTGCGTTTTCTTCTTCTTTTTCTATTTTCCCTTCCCCTCTTTAGTGTTCAATTAGAGGAGTATCTTTCCTTGATGGATGCTCATCCTAAAACACTTGGCCCTTTAGGCAACCATCTCAAAGATGAAATTGAAATTGTCCTGGATCCCGAAATTATTCTTGAAATCCAAGAAACCTCAGAAAAACGTCTCCTACATCAGGGCGTCCCCCCTACCCTGGCCCATGAGTGGAGTCGTGTAGGGATTGTTGCAGAAGATCAATATCTCTATTGGATTCGAGATGGGGTGATTTTCCCTTTCGGAATTTATGGGACTTACGATCGCATTGTTTGGAAAAGTGGCTTTGATGGCCCTCCCGGGATTGCCATTGCCCCTCTTTTAGAAAAGAAAATCGTGGTCAACCTGAACTATCGCCATGCAACCCGCAATTGGGAGATTGAGCTTCCCCGAGGGATGCGCCGGAATGGAGAGTCTCTCCGTGAAGCCGCTGCTAGAGAGCTCCAAGAGGAAACAGGCTACGTCTTAGACGATGCCCTTCTTTTAGGAACAATTGCGATAGACAGTGGCATTATTTCTACCACTGTCCCTGTTATTGTGTGCAAAGTCCACTCAGAATCTGAGCCATCTCGAGAATATTCAGAAGCGATAATAGAAAATCTCTCCATGACTCCTGAGCAACTAGAAATGGCTCTTCTTCAAGGCTTTTGGAACGTCTCTCTTGGAGAGCGAACCATTCGGGCCCATGTGCGCGATCCTTTCTTATCCTACGCCCTCCTCCACATTAAGCTCCGCCACTGGTAGTCCCCCCCCCCAAGTGAGACCATTTATTTTTCAGAAATGGTGTTATTCGCTATAGGGAGAGAGAAAAGCTTGGCGAGTATAGAATGGACAATTTTAGATATCCTCCCCCAAACAATCTTAATTTGGACAAAAATCCTCTCAACCAGTATAAAAATAAGCACGAGAAGTTCAAAAAAAATAAATTTATGCGATTTTTATCAACGTTAATTATACTAATTTGTATAGGTTATGGGGTTTATTGGATTAATAATAATCAACCAGAACTAAAGCATAAAGCATTGGAAATGATCTATACACGAAACTTATCTATTCTTGAAGCACGCTTTACTGCCAATCAAATCATTCAGAATGAAGAGTTCTTTAACGAGAGCGAACCCATTAAAGAGCCTATCCTTAGATACCATCCTTATGTGCTCATGGAGGTCAAGTTTACAAGCCAAGATGCTAAAACAGAAGAGGGTGTCATTCTTTGGGATCAGGTTGATGGAGAAATGATTACCGATACCCGGACCTGGGATAAAACCCACGGCTTTTCTGACTGTATGAATGCTAATGCTGATCGTTATGAGTATCAAATCCTAAAAACCATTGCAAAAAATAAAGGGAAAGCCACCCGCCAATCCCTTCAGAATGCTCTCAATCTCGACCCCCATCTATTAGAAGCCTGGATTGAACGAACCTACAAGAAAAAACTGATCATTCATCAAGGAGAGTTCTTCCGTATCCATCTCCATAATCCTGTGATCACTGTGGAACCATCGACCTATATCTCTGAACCTTTGGTTACTAAAAACATCAAACAAACCGAAAGCCTCGCGAGTCGCTATTCCTCTAAACAGATTATCAAAGCTGCAGAATCCGCTTTTGGGGATGACTTTGCCATTCGTAACACGCAAAATATCTTCCTTCCTGTTTATTGTATCACTACAAAAAATCCTGATGGGTCTTGTCAAACCACCCATTGGAACGCTCTTAACGGAAAACGGATTCCCCACTCTAACCTTATTGAATAACGCGAATTCGGGGTTAGATTTCTATGAGAACGCGTTGAATAATATTCCCCACATCGCTTACCATCTTTTCAAATACCCTTCATAGGGAAGAGATGTGTTACGTTTTGTAAAATTTCTTAACCTGAGTTTTGGGTTTTTCTTATAAGGAAAGGTGGCTGAGTGGCCGAAGGCACGTCCCTGCTAAGGACGCGTATCCGCGAGGGTACCGAGGGTTCGAATCCCTCCCTTTCCGTATCATCCTGCGAGTTTCCCTGAGGAAGCTCGCTTTTTTTATGCGCGGATGCCTGGCAATTGAGGAAAAGGGGCTAAAAGGCGGGTGCGGTAAATATAGGGAATTTGAAAAAAAGAGCTCATGGCATCATGAGCAGAGTGGAGATAAGTAAGAATCTGCTCTTTTTGTGAAAATTCCAGTGCTTGTGATTCTTTAATCTCCCTCTTCATCGCTTTAAACTGTTCCGTAACCAGATACATCGATTGGGGAGATTCTTGAAGAAAAATTTGAAAAACAGATTCAGCATTCTTAATCCGTTTTAAAAGGGGTCCTACTCGACTATCTTCTGAATCAGGAATCTGACTCTTTTTTGAAAATTGATAGGCAAAACGGGCTGCGTCTTCTTTAAATGTTCTCAATTTATTGCGATCATGATCGTTTAAATGGAGACCAGGAAAAGGCTCAAACTGACCAATCCGGTAATAGATTCTATTGAAAATTTCAGGGGGGCCTTGATAAGCCTCATTAGAAAATTCCATCACACATTGCTGGCCAACCAAATACCCATCTACATAGTTAAGATAATAAATCGATCCAATGATGCTAAAGAAGAAGAACGTGATCTGTTGAAAAGGATAAACAAAAAAATGGCGATCCGAAATTTTCCAAAACAACTCTTCATCTAATTCTCCCTTCACTCCACTCAAAACAATATGGGCTACCCCCACTACAATATCTGCAACAATGCAGAAAGGAGTCATTAAAAGTGTCAGAGGAAAAATGACCTTCCCCCAAAAATCTTCACCCCGCGTGTTTTGATGCAATTCCCGTTGAACAGCCGTGGAAAGATGACTTTCCATCCATTGAAAAGCGGATGTTGTGGGAAGATATACCGACATGCTATCTAGTGTTTTTTGCAAAAGATGATACTTGCAAATTTAAAAAATGCAAAGGCATTTTTTCTCCGGTTGCCTAAGATTTTTAGAGATGCTAAATTGGGGACTTATGGCAGAAAAAGAAAAAGCTAAAGTTAAAGTTGCGCCTAACTCAAAAGAATCTGAGATGATGGTTCTTGGGTGTATGCTCACCAAAGTCAATAGCTTAAATGTTGCAGCAGATGCCCTTTATGCCCAAGACTTTTATTACACAGAACATCAAATCATCTTCGATGTTTTAAAAGCTCTGTTTAAAAGTGACAAGCCTGCAGATATTCATTTAGTTGCAGAGGAGCTGAAAAGAGTCGAGAAGCTGGAATCTATCGGGGGAGTGGGATATCTGACAACTCTTGCCCAGTATGCAGGAACATCTGCATACATAGAAGAATATGTCGAGCTTATCAAGAACAAATCGATCTTAAGACGGATGATTTATGCCGCTCAAGAGATTGAAAAAGGAGCCCTTGAAGAACCCTCTGATGTTCATGGAGCTCTTGATGATGCACAAGCGACCTTTTTTGCTATTTCCCAGCAGACAAATGCAACTGCTGGAAAACATATCAAAGACATTATCTCCGGGGTAAAAGCAGAATCGGGTCTCCCCTATCTGAAAGAATTGGAAGGGCGACAAGAGGCCTATCTAGAAAAAGGAGAAGATGCCCTAGCCTTCACCGGCGTTCCCACGGGGTTTAGTGATCTTGATAAAATCATCAATGGCCTTGCCGCTTCAAATCTTATCATTCTAGCTGGACGTCCGGGGATGGGTAAAACCGCTTTTGCCCTCAATGTTGCAGAACATGTCGCCTTTAACCATAAAATGCCTGTCGGAATTTTCTCCCTTGAGATGAGCGCAGAGCAACTTTTACACCGGATGATTTGTTCTCAATCAGAAGTAGAATCTTCAAAAATTCAAACGGGTTCTCTCAATGGAGCAGAGTTCCAGCGTGTTGTAGAATCGATTAACTCGATGCAAAAAACTTCCCTGATTATCGATGATCAACCCGGGCTAAAAATTACTGATCTACGGGCAAGAGCGCGTCGGATGAAAGAGGCCCATAATATCCAACTGCTTGTCATTGACTACCTTCAGCTTTTGTCAGGATCGGGATCCTATTCCAATAGTGATAGTAGACAGCATGAAATTTCCGAAATTTCCCGCCTTCTTAAAAACTTAGCGCGCGAGCTGAATATTCCTGTCCTTTGCGGCTCTCAACTCTCTAGAAAAGTTGAAGAGCGCACCGGACACCGCCCTATGATGAGCGATCTCCGTGAATCAGGAGCGATTGAGCAAGATGCAGATATTGTCATGTTTCTTCTAAGAAGAGAGTACTATGACCCTTACGATAAGCCCGGCCTCGCTGAAGTGATCATTGGAAAAAACCGCCATGGAAAGGTGGGTAGTATTGAAGTTGCCTACCGCAAAGAGTTTGCACAATTTGCCAACTACACACCTACGGATGAAACGGATAGTGATAACTCCGAGGCCTTTGAAGCTTTTTCTCCTAGATAGTTGCTTGTCCTTGATATCTACTGAAAAGCCAAGCTCCCACGCCAATAACGGTCATCAACGTTCCCAAAATCACTCCCCCTTTTACATAAGGGTTCATTCTTTGAGTTTGTCTCTGTGGATATTGAAAGGGGACCGCCTCTTGTTTCGTTAGCTCTTCTCCGTTCTGATAGACAACCGGCATTGAGGGTATTAAGTTACGCTCGGCCGCTTGATACATGATCGAACTCACTACAGGTTTTCCCGTCTCATCTTCCTCAAACATAAAACCGGGCTCACACCGCGTCTCATACTGAGAAGCAAAAACTTTCGTTTGAGGCGCAGTTTTAGAAATCACCTTGGCTAGATTTGCATCAATACTTTTGTTACCCGTTAAGCAAGCATCTAATGCCACAATGGACTTTTCACTGAATAAAGAGGTTACCTGGGAAAAACCATTTTCCCTCTCATCAGGGGTTAAAGTCTCATCACAACTCACCACTTTGCCCTCTTTCACTCTAATATCTTCTAATAAATGGGGAAGGCCATGCCCACTGATCACCAATAAGTCAACCTTCGAAGGATCCCCTTTGATATGATCAAAAAATGCGCGATTGGATCTAAATACCTGTACGTCATATCCACATTTCTTCAAAATCTTGATATTCATCTTGCGATCTCTTTCCTCAGTTGCTCCAAAAAAAGCCTCATCACCCGTTTTGGCTTTGATCCAAAAGTAGGCCCTTTTTTTCTGAGAAGTCTCTGGTTGACTCTGAATGTGGCTACTTAATAGCTCAGTTAATTCAGTCTCTTGATTTTTAGGTAGTTGTAATTCTGGTCCCTCCATATCCCCTAAAGGGTCATGTGACACAGATGGTTGAGTTGGTAAAATATGAGTAGCCATGATATTATCCCCTTTCATCCCCGTGATGATTTTATGTTTTCTATTATAACACATTAAAATATTTATTTATACGAGAAGTTAAAAAAATGAGTATTTCAGAATCAAAATTAAAAGAAACAGAAATTTATTCTCTTTCTACATTGCAAGAACTTAGAGATCAAAGATTTAGGCTTGGATTTAAATTTTACGTGTTTGTTTTAAAAGAGTCGAACAGAACCTATCTCTTTGATGCTTCGAAGTATATAGAAAACTGTATCCGGAATCGTGGGCTCATTCGCAATCCCTACACCAGAATTCCCACCACAGATTTTGAAATTCACGTTTCAACAATGGAATCTCCTGATTTTCAACTGTATATGACAAAAGAAACGCTCTTAACCTACCCGAATCACCTCCCCATTCATTGGAATGACCCAGATGTCCCCTTACAAGACCGTTTATCTCTGATGGTTAAATACGCTCAATTTTTTGAAAGAACCCACCCTCACCAAGCGCTTCAGACCTACATCGAAGCAGCAGCAGCGGGAAGTACTTATGCCAAAGTCTGGCTTGCCCAAAAGTATTCTAAGGAAAACAATAAAGAGTTGGCCGTTAAATATTTAAAGGATTGTCTTGAGGTGGAAGACCTCTCAACGAGCAATCTTTTGGCTTGTGCAACACTCTTAAGAAAGTTTCAAGAGTTCCCCCTTGCCCTCGAAGCCTATACCCTCGCAGCTAAAAGAGGGGATCAGTCTGCTATAGCGAGTGTGATTACCTACCTAGAAGCTGGCGCTCCGGGTATCGAAAGAGATGTGGAAGAAGCTGCAAAGTGGCGTGAGAAACTCCCCGAAGCGTGGCGCTCTTCTCCCATGCCCCTATTTTTTAAACATCTCATAGAGAGTTAATCCAGAATTCGCGTTACTTAATAGTAAGCTCCGATAATGGCAATGACAATTCCCACTGCAAGCCCACCTAGCGACCAGATGGCCATTTTATTGACTTGGGCTTGACTCACTTCGGGCTCGCTATGATGGTGGTGATGCTCATCCATCGCCATTTCCCCATTTTTCACTTTTTTTTCTCCCTTACGCACGGTCATCATTCCATGTTTGAGTCCCTTGCTAACAAGCCACTGATTGATCGGATAAGCGACAAACCCTCCCACAATGGTTGCCAAGGACATCATCCCCCAAAAATGGAGGGAGGCAGGGCTCCGCGCTAAAGGATCGCGAACCCCCCAAATCACCATCACCGGAATCATCCCTGCCATGATCATATTCATCGAAAGCCATTCGGGATAAAAGCTATTTTTAATCGCTTTTTCATAAGTTCCCCCCATCATCTTACGCATAAAAAGGGCCTGAAAAATCAGCAAGCCTGATACAAACCCTGCCAAATACTCTAAAAAAACCTCAGCAGCACGTGGAATTTCAAAAAAAGAGAGAAAAATTGCCATGATAATGATTCCGGTCGCATCTCCTGCTAAACAGTGCACCTCAGAACCCGTTGCTTGTTTCCAAGGCTTATCAACGAATTTTTCATGCATTCCGGGGATGGGTTCCCGACAGGTCATAAAATAGAAAAAAAGACCAACAGGTCCTGTATAGAGAACAACAAGGGCCCAGCCCACTTTCATCACACCGGCTTCGGGAGTGTGTACAATCAAGTCATATACAACAAAAATAAACGAAAGGACTGTCAACACAGCCCATAATAGCAAAGCACCCTCTAGCATCCTATAGTCTTTGGTTGAGTATCATCTCTTCTTCATATGAAATTCTGGGCATTTTGTGCAAAGGCG
>JAKQGT010000195.1 GCA_029556005.1 Chlamydiota bacterium
TCATTTAAGATCGGCAAATTACGGTGCTTTGGCGCAGCCGAAAATCCAACTTTTGAACTTATTTGAGTATATAGGCAGGTTTGCGCACCTGGGGAAAGGGTTCCACTTTAGCTATACTTCCATTTTAGAAGTCACAGTTTCCAGGGATACGGGGGAAGGCGATGGCATCGCGGATGTTTTCAATTCCTGTTGTGAATTGGACGAGTCTTTCGAAGCCGAGTCCAAAGCCGCCGTGGGGGACGGTCCCATATTTTCGAAGATCTAAATACCACGCATAGGTTTCTAAGTTGAGGCCATGCTTTTCAAATTTAGACTTCAGAATAGGGTAGCGCTCTTCTCTTTGGCTTCCCCCAATAATCTCTCCAACTTTAGGGACTAAAACATCGAGGGCCGCAACGGTTTTCCCATCATCATTTTCCCGCATATAGAAAGCTTTAATCTCTTTGGGGTAGTTGGTGAGGATGATCGGAGATTTGCAATGTTCTTCAGCGAGGAAACGTTCATGTTCTGACTGAAGATCATTTCCCCATTTAACGGGAAACTCAAAAGAGCGTCCGCACTTTTCTAAGATCTCAATGGCTTCGGTGTAAGTGAGTCGAGCAAAGGGGGAGTTTTGTACATGGGTGAGGCGCTCAATCAATCCTTTTTCGATAAATTGATCAAAGAAGGCAAGATCTTCTGCGCAGTTTTCGAGAGCTGCCTGGACGAGATATTTCAGATAATCTTCTGCTAAGTCTGCAATGATCGGAAGATCGGCAAAAGCAAGTTCGGGTTCGATCATCCAAAACTCGGCTAAATGACGGGAGGTATGGGAGTTTTCTGCTCGAAAAGTGGGGCCAAAAGTATAGACATCGGATAGAGCTGTAGCATAGGCTTCGGCATTGAGTTGCCCCGAAACGGTGAGGAAGGCAGGCTGCGAGAAGAAGTCTTTGCTATAATCGATTTTTTGTTCTCCATTTTTCGGAGGATTGTCCAAATTCAGGGTGGTTACTTGAAACATCTCACCCGCTCCTTCGCAATCACTTCCAGTGATGATCGGCGACTGCAAGTAGATAAAGCCCCGTTCTTGGAAGAAACGATGGGTGGCAAAAGCTAGGCAGTTGCGGACGCGGGCAACGGCCCCTTGCGTGTTGGTACGGGGGCGTAAATGGGCAATTGAACGGAGGAACTCAAAAGAGTGACGTTTTTTTTGTAGCGGGTAGTCATTAGGGCAGGCTCCCAGCAGGCGGATGGTTTTGGCTTGCATTTCATAACTTTGTTTATTCCCAGGGCTTTTGACGATTTCACCTGTTACTGCAATCGCTGCCCCCGTCGAGAGTCCTTCCAATTGAGAAGAATCGGCGATCACTTGGAAGTTTGAAAGGCAGGAGCCATCATTCAACTCGATGAAGGCAAAGGATTTTTGATCGCGAACGGAGCGGATCCATCCACAGATAAGGGTCTTTTGGCCGATGATGGACTCATCTGCAAGAAGAACAGTTTTGATTTTTTGACGCGAAGTCTCTAAGCATTCTGATTTCATCTTTCCAAATCGTCTCAATTGGGGTTTCTAAATATTTAGGAAGGGCTTGGAGTTTAGGGTGCGTCATGAGGACGCGAAAACACTCTGCTCCGATTTCACCTTTTCCTAGGGATGCATGACGATCTTTGCGGGATCCTAGGGGATGCATCGAGTCGTTAACATGCAAAGCATAAAGATAGTTCAGTCCCACGATTTTTTCAAATGCATCAAGTGTAGTATTCCAGCTCGCTGCATCGCGGATGTCGTATCCCCCCGCAAAAATATGGCAAGTATCGATGCAAACTCCAATGGGAATCTGATTCTGAACACGATCAATGATGTAAGCTAAGTGTTCAAACTTGTAACCCACATTGCTTCCTTGGCCAGCTGTTGCTTCTATCAAAAGACGGAGCGAGGCTTTTTCTAAAAGGGGCTGTGTCTCTAGGAGACTCTCTACAATGCGATTTAAACAATTTTCTTCTGTGTCACCGGTAGTGGCTCCGGGATGGAAATTGAGGTAGGCTAGATCTAAGCTTAGGCACCGCTCAATCTCTTCTTTAAAGGCCTTGCGACTCTTGAAGAGATTCTCTTCTTTATTGGATCCTAAATTGATGAGATAACTATCGTGGCTCATCACTTTTTGGATCCCCGTCCTTTCTAGAGCCTCTTTCCACTTATCGATTTCTTCAGACGAGAGGGGACGTCCTGACCACTGCTTTTGATTGCTGGTAAAAATTTGGATGGTTGTCGCACCGATTTCTTGTCCGCGCAAAAGAGCTTTGTGCACACCTCCAGCTGTGGAGGTGTGGGCACCAACGAGTAGCTCTTCAGCTCCATTCATCTTAGTGGGTATGGGCTAAGAATTCACAAACAAGGGCGATATTGATCGGAAGAGGAAGGACGATCTGATCGGCTTCAGGAATAGAGAGGAGCTGACCAGAAAACTTTTTCTCATCTAAAGAGAGAAATTCTGGAACGACACGTGCGTTATTCTCTACTGCTTCTTTCAGCCAAGTTAACTTTTGAGATTTTTCTCTTACCGAGATGGTCATCCCTGCTTTCACTTCAAAAGAGCGGACATCGACTTTTTTTCCATCGACAAGAATGTGTCCATGAGACACAAGTTGTTGAGCTTGGAAGATGGTCGAGGCAAATTTGAGTTTGTAAACGATATTATCAAGGCGGCACTCTAAACGCTGCAAAAGAAGATGGGCTGTGTTTCCTTCTTTTTTTATCGCTTCATGATAGTAACGGAGCATCTGTTTATCAAGAATCATCCCATAGACAGCCTTGAGCTTTTGTTTCTCTTCCAGCTGGGCTCCATAGTCAGATTTCTTTTTGCGCTTAGCTCCATGCATTCCGGGAGGATTGGGTTTATGAAGCAGAGGATTGCGCAAACGTCCAAATAGATTCACACCAAATCGACGAGCTATGCGGTTTTTCGGACCAGTATATCGAGACATTCTTGATTAACTCCTAAGTTAAATGACCTATTATCCTAATCCATAGAGGAAATTAAGCACAAGAGGAAATCCCCACCCCCCTCTCATACCCCCTTTTTCAAGCGCTTGGAGATTAGTGGGTTAAAAAATATGTAAATTTTTATGTATAAATAAGTTATAATAAGACCGGGAGGGCTACGTAAATTGACTTAAGGGGAACAAAAATGCGCATTAAAGAGTTTCAATATCCACGCCAAGAAAAAAAATGGAAGGCGCTCGCTTTTGAATCTGAAATGATCTCTAAAGACATTCTTTCGAAAGAATTCTTACCTGAAGACCTTTGGAAGTCCTATCGCGAGCAAGTGGTGCAACTCAAAGTACGTATGGCCCAATTGGGTCATTCACCGATGGAAAAGACTTTGCAAGAAAAGCTTTTTCAGATCGAAGCACGGTTGAAATTTTTAAATCCTGAAAACCGTATCCAAACGAATTTTGAATTTTTCACAAAAAAAATTCATTATTTCAAAAATCGATTAGAGTTCTTAAACCAAAGCTTAGAAAGTTTTGACAATGAGTATAATAATCTTTCCACGATTCAATGTAAACGGGCCCAAATCGAACAAGAAATTGCAAACCTTGAAAAGAGCCTGGCTGAAACGCATTGTCAACGAGAAGCTTTACTAGCCTAGTTGATAAGATGGGGATTCACAATGCCTGAAAAAA
>JAKQGT010000197.1 GCA_029556005.1 Chlamydiota bacterium
CTTGAAGAGATTCTTCTCTGTATTAAGGACAAATCCCGTACTTCACCTCGCTGGCAGCAAATCTTAGCACAGTTTTCTTGACATCTCTACGATCCTGCCGTTATTTCAAGGAGTAGGGGTAGTTTAATAAATGAAAAGAAATAAATCAGAGAAATCTTTTTATCATCGTCTTTTCATTCTTTTTATTATATTAATCCTTCCGGTTTTCTTTATTAAAGAATATCGATTGATTAAAGGTAAAAAGGATACAAAAGTCCTTCATGCTGAGGACTTTTGTCAAACACATCTCGATCCACAAGAAGATAAATCTTTTACATTCATTGTATTAACAAAAAATAATGTCGATTCAATCGAACAAAACTTCCAATCGATCATGCAGCAACACTATTCCCGTTTTCGTGTGGTCTATATCGATCACGGATCGACCGATGGGACAGTAAAGACCCTTCAGTCACTCATGCAGGATCACTCTATGACTGTGATTCCCTGTGAAAAAGATTACGAGGTTTATCAGAAGTACCATGAAGTGGTGAATCGTTGCAAAGACCAAGAGGTGATCATCCATCTTTATGGGACTGATTGGCTGGCCCATGATGAGGTCCTTTCCCATCTTAACCGCTCCTATGCCAATCCTGATGTTTGGCTCACCTATGGGCAATACTTAGAATATTCAAGTTATAAGAAAGGGATTTATGACCCGCAACCGAAAAAGGTTCTGAGTAAGAAACGCATTCAACGGGCCCCTTGGGTTGTTGCCCCCTTTAAAACCTTTTATGCCTCTCTATTTAAAAATGTAGATCTGCAGCGAGGACATTTTCTCTCCGTTGAAAGTGACGCTGCCTTCCTTGTTCCCATTGCCGAACTGGGTAAAGCCCATGTCCGTTTCATTCCCGATGTCCTCTATATTCATAATGAAAAAGCTCCCAAAGAAAAACGGGGGCATAAACTCGCCTTTATGGGGAGAAAGCTTGCCCAGTCTGCACTCTTAAAAAAACCTCCTTCCCTTGCCGATCTTGTGATTTTTTCTGAAAACCAACCCGAAAAGCTCCACTCCTCCTTAAAATCGAGTACAAAACATCTCTGTGGGATCGATCAGATCTATGTGATTTATGACTGCACCGAAGAAAACTTTGCTGGGTATGAAACGCTCAAAAGCCAATTTCCTCAGGTTCACTTTATCCGTCCCGCTTATTATGCTGAAGCCGGTTTTAAAGCTTCCTTACTGAAAATCCTTTTGAAAAGCTCGACCTCCTACGTCCTTTTATCCACAGATCAGGTCTTACTAAAAGAGACCATTATCCTTTCCCCTTGTGTGGAAGCGATGCGCAAAACACGAGCCTATGGATTCTATTTTCATCTCGGGAAAGGGGAAGAAAAAGTCCGTGGAGAAGGGATCGCTCTTGAGGGAATCTATATGTGGAATATCCACCGTAACGAAGGAGCTTGGGGAGCCCCTGATGCTTTGAAAATGGCCCTTTATCGTCGTTTAGATCTAGAAAAAGATTTGAAGAATCTTTCCTTTTCTTCAGCCCAAAGCTTGATTAGTGCTTGGACAAAAGCCTCCCACCCCTACCGTGTGGGACTCACCTTTGAAGAATCCAAAATTTACTAACCTCAGAGACGACGCTTAGAGGCTGTCTTCGAATTAAAATTCTTTAGGTTTTTTGGTTTTTTTAGAGAAATTAGGCTGCGGAGATCGCCGGCAACTTGAATAAAGTTGTCAAGATCGAGCTGCATAATTAATCAAAAAAGATAAAAAGATAAAAAATTTTAATTCGAAGACAGCCTCTTAGATGCTGAAAGAATCTTCAGCTGTTTTCGGTATTTAGCAACGGTCCGTCTAGCACAAGGAATCCCTTGAGCCTTGAGCAATTTAGACAAAGCTTCATCCGATAAAGGGGTCTTCTCTTGCGCAATCAACTTCCCTAAAAGATCTTTGGCTCTCTTATTAGAAATAGCCCCCTCC
>JAKQGT010000200.1 GCA_029556005.1 Chlamydiota bacterium
GTTTTTCACTCATGGCGAGATTATTTTGCATGAATCCGTAGGGGGAAAAGGAGACAGGGACTCCTAAGAGGTGTGTTTTAATTTGGGTATTTCCTTGATGGATCTCTTCTTGAGGGCTTTTAAAAGCGACCCCTTTTGCAAGGGGAAAGGGGGGGAGAGTTTTAGGAAGGCGAGGAAAAAAAGAAAAGGCGAGGATGAAACGACTCTCCTCTTTAAAGAGGCGACACGAGGCTGATTGGATTCCTGCGTTCGGAAGGGTTTGCAAGTAGGTTTTAAGAGAGGAGAAAAGGGACGTTTCTGGAGAAAACAGGGGGCACTCCTGGATTTCGATTAGAGAGGCATTATCGGTGGCGATAAAACCATAGTGAAATCCTTTTCCCTCCTTACGCAGATTAAACCTCAGATGAGAACGGTAATGCCAAGGAGAAGGGGCTGGGACAATTTCAATTTCTTTGCCAAGAGCTTCCGCTACAAAAGAGCGTTTGGCTTTTAGTTGTGCTTCGTATGAAAGGTGCTGCAACTGGCACCCTCCGCAGGACTCAAAATGGGGACAAGGGGGAGAGACACGGTCGGGGCTGGGATGAAGGATCTTTTCGATTTGAGCGATTTTGAAGTTCTTTTTTTCCTGAGTGATTTTTAAGGAAACTTCATCTCCAGGAGCTGAAAAAGGGACAAAGATCACGCACCCTTGGTGGCGCATGAGCCCAGACCCTCCAAACACAATTTTTTCCACTTTCCCAGTGAGGGTCTTATTTGATTTTGAAATCTTTAATGAGGAGCTGGATGCTGGACTTGTTGAGGAAGACATTGACATGGGGGGTGAAGGCGATCTGAAGCTTTAGGTTTTTCTTGGTCAGTTTGCTGCGGTGTTCGCTCAGACCAAAACCAATTCCTTCAAGCATACGCTCATTTTGTTCGAGGTAAAGTTTTAAGTGTGTTTTCCCAATGACTTTGGGGGGCCAAGTTTGGATAACATCGGTGTAGAGAATAGGGGGAGAGTTTCCTGTTCCATGGGGTTCGAGGAGTTGCATAGAATCCAGAAACTCAAAGGTAAGGTCTTCAAACTGTACGCGGGCATCGAGGTGCAGCTTGGGAAGGATATCTTCATTATTGAGAGTCTGGTTGGCGAGCTCGATGAAAGATTTTTTAAATTGCAGGATATTTTCTTCTTTAATAATCAGGCCCGCAGCATAGTCATGCCCTCCAAAATTCACTAAGAGGTCTCCACTTTGATGGAGAGCATTCAGAAGAGGGAACTCGGGAATCGTGCGAATAGATCCCTTTCCAATCCCTCCATCTACAGCAATAATAAGGGTGGGGCGGTTGTATTGCTTGGAAATGCGTGCTGCAATGATAGGAATAATTCCGGGGTGCCATTTATCGGAGTGGAGAACAATGGCTTTACTTTCGAGAATTTGGGGATTGGATTCTATATAAGCTTCGACATCATCAGAGTCACGCCTTTCGATTTGTTGTCTTTGCGTATTGTTATCATCGAGCTCTTGCGCTAAGTGTTCAGCCCCTACGATATCGTGCATCAGCATCAGCTCTACCCCTTTCAGGGGATCAGCAATGCGCCCTAAGCTATTTAAGCGTGGAGCGATTTTTGAAGCAATATCTGTGGTATTAATCGTGCTGGGCTTAACTTCACAGATTTCCATGAGTTTGAGCAGGCCCACCCGCTTTGTTTTAGCAAATTGACGGAGACCATAACGGACGAGGATGCGGTTTTCTCCGACAAGGGCTCCCATATCAGCAATCGTACCGAGGGCGACAAGGTCTAGATAACGTTTCAAATCGACATGAGCAGAGCTGATCTTCCCTTCAGAGACTAAGTGGTTGGTAATGGCATGTGCCAATTTAAAAGCCACTCCCACGCCTGTTAAGTCGCGGTTAGGGTAGGTGCTATTGATCAGCTTGGGATTAAGCGTTGCAATACACAGAGGGATTTTATCGGTAGGCTCATGGTGATCTGAAATAATCACATCGATTTTTTGTCGGATGACCTCTTCAATCTCTTTTGCAGCGGTGATCCCGCAGTCCACAGTGATGAGAAGGGTACAGTTTTTCTCTTTTGCGTAGGTGAGGGCATCTGTAATCATGGAAGGGTGTGAAGAGGTGCGGTGGGGAACGTAGTAGTAGGCGATCCCTCCAACATGTCTAATAAAATCGACTAAGAGGGTGGTTCCCGTAATCCCATCGACATCATTATCCCCATAAATGAGAATGCTTTCTTTGTTTTGCAGGGCATGGATAATACGCTTGACGGCTTTATCCATATCCATAAAAAGGTCAGGTGAATGGAGATTGGGGAGCTTTGCATAGAGGTAATTGTAGATATCTTCAAAAGTAGAAAATCCTCGTGAAACGAGGACTTGTGCGGTAACGGGATGGATATTAAACTCCTCTACTATGGAATCACACCACTCAGGGCTATAGTTAGGATAAACCCATAATAGATTTTGTTGATTGTCTTTGACCTCTTTCAAGTCAGATTTCTCACACTTTCAAATGTTACTAAACTTTTACCACGTTTGAATGGCTTTGGCCATTCTAATTTTCATTCAAGGTGAGTTTTTCAGCCTTGGATTCCTCTTTTCTATGGAAGAAGAGAAGGAGTGGTGCAGCGACGAAAAGTGACGAGAAGGTACCAAAAACGACTCCGATAACCATGACGAGAGAAAGACCAAAGATGGCACTTCCTCCTAAAACAAGGAGTGCTAAAAGGACAACAAGCGTGGTTCCTGATGTCATCACCGTTCTACTCAACGTCACGTTCAGAGCATGATTGATAACATCTTTGAAAGGTGCTTTACGCATATGCCTTAAGTCTTCCCGAATACGATCAAAAATAATGATGGTATCATTGAGCGAGTATCCAATGATTGTCATGATGGCAGCAATCGTATTGAGGTCAATTTGAATGGGAACTCCCATAAAGTGCAACAAACTCATAATAGCTCCTGTGATGATAACATCGATCGCTAGACCGATGGTAGCACTAATGGCATATTTGAATTCGAAACGGATGGTGATGTATGCCAAAATACAAATGAGGGCAAGAGAAAGACCAATGATGGCACTATTGCGCATTGCATGTGACATCTGACCACTAATACTTGTCCAATGACTATCAAGGTTTTTGAGAGATTGAGGAGTCAGTTCAATGCCACTTTTTTCTAATGTATTTACCATCCATGCTAAACGGGGATTGTTTTGGTAAGCATAGGTTACATTTTTTTCGTCGAGTTCAAGGGGCATATTATAAAAAGGTTTTCCCGCTTGATCCAGGCTTCTTCCTAGAAGGATTTTTATATTGTTAGAAGGTGTCAGTTCTCTCACATGGACATCTTGAGTTGTAGCTCCTGCATTGAGCAATGCCTGTTCGATATTTTTGCGATAATGCGTATCCGATTGAGGCTCTACTTCTAAAGTTACAGAGTATCCTCCTGTAAAGTCCATTCCAAACATACTACTACGTTGAGCAATGAGAAGGTAGCCTCCTATGAGAGCAACAGCAATGACCCCATAGAGACTCACTTTTCCATATTTCAAAAAGTTGAAATGAGTCTTTTTGATCATATTTGCCATTTTAAGGACTTTATTCTTGGGATTTTGTACCCAACCAGCAAAGAAATAGCGTGTCATGAAAAGGGCTGTGAACATGGAAGAGACAATACCGATGATCAGAGTGACAGCAAAGCCCTTAATGGGGCCCGAATCAAACTGAAGGAGGATGAGTGCTGCAATAATGGTTGTGACATTTGAGTCTAAAATCGCAGAGAAGGCTTTTCGATAACCCGCTTGGACCGCTTGGGCGATTCTTCCAGAAATGGCAAACTCTTCTCGAATCCTTTCAAATACAAGAACGTTAGCATCAACAGCCATTCCCACTGTAAGGATAATTCCCGCAATTCCTGCTAAGGTGACTGTGGCTGAAATGTTTTGAAGGGTAGCCCAAATAATGAGGAGATTAAAAAGGACAGCAATCGAGGCGATCACTCCTGCAAAACGGTAGTAACTCACCATCAATAAAATCACGAGAACTAAAGCGACGATAGTGGCAATAATACCCATGGTGCGGTCTTTAATTCCTAGCTCAGGGCTGACATTTTTTTCAGACAAAATGTGTGGAGCAAAACTTAAGGAGCCAGCTTTTAAGTCAGCTTCTAAACGGTTGGCTTCGCGTTGCGTAAAACTTCCAGAGATCGAGACGTTATCTCGCAAAGCAGATTCGACTGTGGGAGCATTGATGACAGAGCCATTTAAGATTACTGCCATGCGCCACCCCTGCCCTTGAGTGTATTTTTCTAGAGGAGTTCCTTGAATTTTCTCCTTGGAAAAAGCAGAGGTCCAGCTATAGAGTTCGTTTCGAGGGTTTATTTTTTGACCATCAGAAAGCGTTTGAGATCCTTTGACTTGGAAGGAGAGGAAGTTGCCTTTCGAAGGGTCGTATGCTGCATGGACATCTGTTAGATTTGCGCCTTCAAGAGCGTAGTTTCTCATTACAATCAAAAGAGGATTGGTTTGGTTATGCCAGTCAGAGAAGTTTTCCCCTCTAAAAATTGCAATTTTGGAAATAGAATCGTTAAAGGTGCTACTCGTGGCTGTCTCTCCTGGAGGGCTGAGACGCAGTCCTTGATCGTAGAGTGTTTTAGC
>JAKQGT010000224.1 GCA_029556005.1 Chlamydiota bacterium
AAGGGACACCTTGCCCTTTCGCGTTGACGGTGAACAATTTGTAAATTGGACTATAATAGGGATTATGGAGTAGAAAACGAAAGGGACAATTATGCCAAACAAAGGACATTATAAGAGCGCAGAGCAACGCGATTGGCGTGAACAGGCGATGCCGACGCACCCGAAGCTGATTGAAATCGAGCAGCGCGAAGAGTCTGCTTTTCTGTGTATCAACCGGACAACAGAAACCCTCTCTTTTGATCTCGAATATGAAGAAAAATTCTCAGAAATCTTACATCCGATAAGTCGTCTCGATTCTCCCTCCTTCGCTGTTTGGGAACGCCATATCCGAGAAATTTTAGGGCTGATTTCTCAGGGCGTTTTATCGAAAGTTGTCCCCGCAAGGTGTACCCGGTATGAGTTTGAAAAACGGATCAATCCCTATTCGATTCTAAAAAAGCTACAAGGAAAATCTCCTGCCGCAACGCTCTTTGCTTTTCAATTTGATCACGAAAAAGCGTTTATTGGAGCTTCTCCCGAAACCCTGTATCGGAGGGAAGGAAAAACGGTTAAAAGTGCTGCTATTGCAGGAACGCGCCGGCGGGGCAGTACGCAAGAAGAAGATCAAGAACTCATCCAGGAGTTACTGAATAACTCTAAGGAAGTACGTGAATTTACTATTGTGAAAAAAGCGATTCAGAAAGGGTTAGCCCCCCTCTGCACCGAGCTGCGCACTCAGGATGGACGTGTGATTCAAACCTCTACCGTTCAGCACATCCATCATACGTTTGAAGGGACGCTCAAAGATAACGTTTCGGATGAAGACTTAATCAAGGCTCTCCACCCCACCCCTGCTGTCGGAGGCCTTCCCAAAAACAGCGCAATCCAAGAGATCCAAAAACGGGAACATTTTGATCGCGGATGGTATGCCGCCCCCTTAGGGTGGATAACCCATCAGAAAGCCCACCACCTGGTAGGGATTCGGAGCGCTCTGATTGAAAAAAATAAACTCCGCCTTTTTGCCGGAGCGGGGATTGTTAAAGGATCGATCCCCTTAAACGAGTGGGATGAACTCGAACAAAAAATCTCTCAATATATTTTATGGAACACTCTATGAAATCTGACACAGGGACTCTTAATGAACTTTGGGCCAAACTCCTGATTAAGGAGCTCATCCATCATGGGGTGCGCATGTTTTGCATTTCTCCAGGATCCCATAATACCATTTTTACGGTTGCTGCAGCCGAACACCCTTTGGCAGAAACGCATGTCCACTTTGATGAACGGGGAATGGGGTTTCATGCTTTAGGATACGCTAAGGGAAGTGGAACCCCCACAGCCTTAATTGTAACATCCGGAACAGCTGTAGCCAATCTCCTTCCTGCTATCATGGAAGCTCACTACGATCAAGTCCCTCTCATTGTCATCACTGCCGATCGCCCCCCAGAACTGCGTGACTGTGGGGCCAATCAAACGACGGATCAGGTCAAAATTTTTGAAGATTTTGTCCGGTGGCAAGTCGATCTCCCTTGCCCCGATGGAAAAATTCCTCATAGTTATATCGGAACAACCATTTCTCAGGCCGTTGCCCATGCAACCTCTTCTCCTCAAGGGCCTGTGCATCTCAATTGTATGCTGAGAAAACCCTTCCTCCCCCCCGTAGATTCCCCTTCCTTAAAACTCCACTCATCGACCCGCTCTCCCCATGGAGCGCAAACGACTTTTACCGCTGGAGTCAACACCTTACAAGCGCGCGATCTTGAGCAGCTCGCAGAAGAACTTTCTGAGCATGAAAAAGGGCTTATTTTGGTCAGTGGAACAACTCCTATTGAATCCATCGAATCTCTCCACGCCCTTTCACGTCTTTTGCAGTGGCCGATTTTTCCCGATGTATTGTCCAGTGCTCGGAGTGCGGGGGCTGGGTATGGGGTCATCCCTTACTATGATTTGATTTTGAAAGCATTAGGAGCTAATGAAGATTTTGCCCCTGAAGCGATTCTTCAGATTGGGGATCGGTTTGTTTCTAAAACGCTTTTAGATTGGGTTGCTTCCAAAAAACCAAAAGTCCATTGCCATATTGCCCCCCATATTCTCCGTAAAGATCCGATACACTCGATTACCCATCGCATTGCCTGCGCGATCACCCCCTTCTTAGAAAGCCTCCCCAAACACCTTCCTGGACGCCCCCCTTCTAATTGGCTCCATGTATGGAAGGAATTAAACACCCTCACTTCCCACTCCCTTCAGGCTTTTTTCAAAGAACATCAGAGCTTAAGTGAACCCCTTCTTTTTCATCACCTCGCTGCAACACTCACCGATGCTACAGGGCTTTTCCTCTCCAACAGTATGCCTGTGCGCAATGCAGATACTTTCTT
>JAKQGT010000341.1 GCA_029556005.1 Chlamydiota bacterium
CATCCAATTTTTCTTTAAAGGAATCTTGGGAAAAGCCCTGGCTTTGGCAACCCTATTTTTGCGTTATGCTCCGAGCTCTTATAAAGCCTCTCTTGTCCCCAGTGAAATCAAAAAGACGTTTCAGGAGAGATTAGAATGGGAACGGGCTAGGGGAGTTGCTTTGGTCCCTAAGGGAAACCTATTTTCGAATGAGTGGGTTTTAGACAACAAAGCTCTTGAAAGAGAGTTTGAAGAGGATTTACAGTGGGCGGTAGAGCGCGCTCAAGAGGGGTGGACAGAAGAGATGCTTAGAGAACCCTTTGGGCGGATGTTGACGCAGACACTGAATACCCACTTTCACTTAACGGAGCGCCATTTAGAAGCAGTTGTGATTGAAGATTTTTTCCCCGAGACGACACTTAGCGCTCTCGAGCAAGAACTCCAAAGCTATGTAGAAAAAGATACCACACTTGAAGCTGAAGAGCGGGCTGCTTTTGAAGAGTTATTGGGAGTTCATGGAGAAGCGGGAACGTTAAGAACCGTGGTGACAAGTTCTGGGAATGAAGCCCTGCGCATCGAGCGGGAATGTGTCTTTAAAAGTGTTTTTGGAGCCCTTGTACGGGATTGGGGAAGACGCAAGCGCCATCTCCTCAATCGAAAAGGAGACTTTCTGTGTGATCCAGCAACCAGTAACTCTATGAAAGACCTCTATTTTGAATTTTATCCTGCATTAAAATATTCAAGTGAGCAAGAGACAGAAGAATCGCGCCTTTTGGGAACGAGACTCCAAACGCGGATTGCTCTTATTTTCCAACAATACCGCGACCATGGTTTTGCTGCTGGGATTCAAGAGTGGAGTGACAAATTAAAGGAATTTGTCAGTGGACCCGCACAAGATGAAATTGCAGAGAATAAAAAGCGCCTGTATGAAGAGATACGCGATCTAAGTCAGGTGACCACAAAACTCTGGTGGTCAAACCTCGTTCAGTACATTGGGAAGACCATTCAGGGAGTACTTTGGGAGAATTTTACCCATTTTATGGAGGGGCTTGGAACCAATCGTCATGGAGTCAACCTCAATATGGCCATCTATGGGAAAGGTTTAGGACTGAGTGGATATGATGAAGCGCGGGCTGATATGGAGAAAATGCTCCAGCAATTCTCACTCAATACGGACATTCTTGATGAAATCAGCCCCCATGTGGGAGAGTTTTGCAAAATTCAGATCCTCCGCCTCCATGATCAAATCTGGTATCCCACCCTTTTGGAAAGTGCCCTTCAAGCAGGGGATGAGCGTTTGCGCTCAGATCACCTTTTAACTTATATGCGTTACCGCGTAGAAGACTTTGCAAACGAGAAACATCGGGTTCAAAGTGAGATTGTGGATCATTATACTGAGCGCAGTGGTGATGAAGAGGAACTCAAACTCTTAGTGGCGTACTATTTTCCTCAGATCCTTCACGATCTCAATTTTCTTCAAAGTAAGCCGATTTAAAATCGACAAATTGAAGATAGGAAAGGCGCTCTCCCTGTAACTTAGGATTTTTTGCATAGCTCTTTTTCATAGAGCACATGGGGATAATGGGCATTTCATCTAAGAGAATTTGTTCAGCTTGCGTTAAGAGTTTTGCGCGATCGAGCTCTCCGAGGGAATAATTGGACTGACGGAGCAGTTTTTTAAACTCCGCATTTTCCCAATTACACCTATTTTCTAGGTCCGATTTATTTTCAAATATCTGTAAAACGAATAGGGAATCAAAAATAGGAGGCATCGTTCCTGTGATGGCCATTTGATAATCCCCCTTTTGCAAGGTGTCGATATAGATATTCCATCCCGCTAAACCCCTTACAGAGACTTTAAGATTAAGTTTCGATCTCCATTCTGCTTGAGCTGCTAGGCACAGTTGCTTGGAAAATTCGGTGTTAGCGTTATAGAGGAGCTCTATTTCAGGTAAATCCTCAAGAGAGAGATGGAGTTCAGCAAGAGCTTCGTTCAGTAATGTTTGGGCCATCACCATATTATTGTCTTGAAAGTAGGGCATATTTTTTAGACGCAAGGAGAAAGGCAAGGCAGACATTACTGGCATAGCGGTATCGTGGAAGACATTTTCAATGATCGCACTTCGATCTAGAGCATAAGAGAGGGCTTTTCTAAATTTTTGGTTTGTAAAAGGGTATTTATCATTGTTAAAAATAAAAAAGTAAATAATGGAATCTTCTGCGCGCCTATTTAACGTATGAAAGGAGCTATCATAGGGCATTCTCATAAAAGGGGCACCCACCCAATCCAACTCTCCTTTTTCAAAGAGAGACAGGGCGGTTTGGTGTTCTTCAAAAATAAAGATGTTAATCCCCTCTAAGTAAACATGTTCTTGATCCCAATAGAGAGGATTTTTGGTAAGGATGATTTCAGAATTCAGGCGCCGATTTTTCATTGTAAAAGGGCCATTACTGACAAACCCTGGTTTTGTGCACCAATCGGGATCATTTTGAGCGATATGTTTGGGAGCTGGAAAGAGGAAGGGGTTACACATAATCTCGAGAAAGTAGTGAGCGGGATATTCTAATTCAATAGCCAGGGTTTTGTCGTCAATCACAGTGATGCCAACCTCTTCAAAACTGCACTTTCCAGAGAGAAATTTTCGGGCGTTTTTGATCGGGTAAAAAAGTTCAGGGACAGGCGTGACCGATTTAGAACGGGGATCGATGAGCTTTTTCCACGCAAACGCAAAATCATGAGCTGTCACTTGAGCGCCATCGCTCCATTTAGAATCTCTTAAATGGAAGGTATATTTTTTTTGATCGCGATTCACCTCTACTTTTTCTGCAGCAGCAAGTTCAGGGATATCGTTTTCTCCTTTACGCATGAGCCCTTCAAATATCCAAGGCATCACATAAGCAGAGTTGACGTAACTCCCTTTATTACTAGAAGAAAAATGGAATGTTGCAATGTCAGAATAAAGAGCAACTTTTAATGTGGTTGCTTTGCTGTTTTCTTTTTCTGTTTTAAAATGCATTTTTTTCACAAATATAATCCCCGAGAATAATCCAAGAATGGCTCCAAAGATGAAAACACTTTTCTTCATTTTTTGATACCTTTTTTAATTTGTTCGAGTCCATTACCTACAAACACCTTGAACCTTGGGATAGGTTCATAAAAAAATCACCCTATAGATTATAGTAAAGCTGAGTTATACTCAAACAACTTAAGACCGTTGCAAAAATGCTTTCATTTAGATGAGTTGAGATTTTTTAGAGAAAATTTTTCTCGGCTTTTGAGGCCAGCTCTA
>JAKQGT010000227.1 GCA_029556005.1 Chlamydiota bacterium
GCCTCTTGTTCACTCAGTACAGAAAGATATTGGGGAGGGATCTCTTTTAAAAAACGGCTCGGACACATCACTTTCGAAATCCCCCACATAAACCGGTAGGTAGAGGCTGTTAAATAGAGAAATTGTTTGGCACGTGTCATCCCCACATAACAAAGGCGTCGCTCCTCTTCTAAAGTTTCGATCGCATCCTTAGCATTGAGATGGGGGAATAGATCCTCTTCCATCCCCACAATAAATGTAAGGGTAAACTCTAATCCCTTTCCGTTATGGAGGGTCATCAGACGGACCGAATCATAAGGAGGCGTATCATCCAAACTCGATTTCAAGGAGAGCTCTTCTAAAAAATGGACCAGCGTCGGATTTTCTCTCTCTTCACTCCATTCAGCCGCTTTGTTAATCAAGGCTTCCAGGTTACCTTTTCGGTCCTCATAAGACTCGGGATCTTCTTTAAGGACACGCTCATATCCCGATAGCTGGATCGCCTCCTGCACCACCTCTTCGAGGGGAGCATGATTTTTGATCCTCTCTTTTAAGGTATCGATCACTTCGAGATAGTCCCTTAGCCCCTCCACGACTTTGGGCGATAGTTTTAAAGGGCACTGCCGGCAGAGAGAAAGAATGGGCAGCTCGAGCTCTTCTGCTTTCTCTCGCAGCTTGATTAAAGTCGTATTGCCAATGCCCCGTTTCGGAAGATTGATCGTCCGTGCAAAGGAGAGAAAGTCTGCATCTGAAACCACCATCCTCAAGAGGGCTAAAATATCTTTGATCTCCCTCCTTTGATAAAAGGAAAGCCCCCCAATAATCACATAGGGAATCTGATACCTTAAAAAAGCATCTTCAAAAATACGAGACTGCGCATTTGTTCGATAAAAAATCACACATTCGCGCAGCGGAAACTGTTCTTCCCGTGTTTTACGGACAAGCTGTTCTAGGACAAATTGCGCCTCTTGTTGCTCATTCCCTGCAATAAAAACACCGATCTTTTCTCCCGCCCCTAAATCACTCCACAGTTTCTTTTCATACCGCGCTGAGTTATGTTGAATGAGAGCATTGGCTCCCTCCAAAATGTTGGAAGTACTCCGATAATTTTGCTCTAAGGTGATGACCTGAGCGTTTTCATAATCCTTTTCAAACTCCAAAATATTGCTGATATTAGCCCCCCGCCACGAGTAGATCGATTGATCGGGATCCCCCACCACAAAAAGATTTTGGTGACGTTTGACTAAAAGATGCGTCATAAAATATTGGGCTGCATTCGTGTCTTGATATTCATCAATCAAAACAAAAGACCACCGCTTTTGGTAGCGGGTTAAAGTCTCTTCCGATTCTCGAAATAATTTTACTGTCAGATAGAGAAGATCATCAAAATCTAAGGCATTATACTCTTTAAGCTTCTCTTGATAACAAATGAAAACATCCTTGAGGAGTTGATCTGTTCTAGAGCGAAAATCTCGATCCAAATCATTCGGGGTGAGGAGATCATTTTTGGCGTTCGAAATTGCAATCCGGAGCGACTTAAGGAGTCCCTTTTCATCCTTATATCCCATGGCCGCCAAACAGTTTTTCAAAAGTTGCAAACTATCATTTTCATCATAGATCGTAAAATCATTCCGGTAGCCAATGGCGCTAATCGATTCGCGCAGTATCCGCGCCCCCAAAGAGTGAAAAGTTGAAGTGAGGACAGACTGATTCGTCATCGCTTTGATCCGACTCCGCATCTCTTCCGCCGCTTTATTCGTGAAAGTGAGGGCAAGAATCTCTGAAGAGGGAACCCCTACTTCCAGCAGGTGGGCAATGCGGCAGGTAACGACCCGGGTTTTTCCCG
>JAKQGT010000228.1 GCA_029556005.1 Chlamydiota bacterium
GCCTCTTGAAAAAAATCATCGTGATGATTGTCTTGTTTAGGAATCAGACTGTTAACAAGTTGATCGTAGCCATAATCATAAGTGCATTCACACCAGGGATGCCATCCTTCGGACCTTCTGTCATAAGGATTAAAGAGAATATCTTTTTCTTCTCTAAAAAATTTTGAAACAAAATCTCCTGTCGTATCCACAATCACAGCGCGATCTCCTTGAAGACGTATCTGCTTCATTAAGTTTCTCAAGGCATTTGTCTTCCCTGTTCCTGTGGCTCCACAAATGAGCACGTGTTTTGTCTCTGAATTTTTAAGGAGATGAACGGTTCCAATTTTAACCTTAGAGTCTTTAAAAAGGATTTTCATCTTTAGTCTGACTTTCCAAGGTTGAGGGAGATCAATTTGCTTAAGTGGTCTCTTCTTGTGAGTCAAAAACCCTCTAAAACCAAAAAATAAGAGAACAAAGAAGATGGTCCCTACGCTTACATAACCTCCTTCTTTTAGTGCAGTCACTCCTCTATCAAAGAGAAGATCAACTCTTTCTCGACATATTCTAATGAGATCCTTTGTATTTACTACAACCTTTTCATTTCGATAACATTGCCCACTCACACTGCACCAAAATTTACTATCCACTTTCATTTTATCAGGGGCTAGTGGAAGTGTGGCTCTCAAATGGTAATAAGCTGCTTGAAAGTTCTCTTTTGGTTGTTTACTCATTTTAAGACCAAAAAATAAGAGCCCAGCTCCAATTGATCCTAATATCATGATTCGAATGACTTGTTTGAGCATGCGCATACGATGGGCCCAAGTCTGCCCTCCACGAGTTACGTTATCTAAAAATGTCATATTTTTCTCTCTTTAAGGAAAGTAATCACTTGTTCTGGAATCAATCACAGCGATTTTCTGTTCATCTGTTAAACTATCCCATCCAGGCAGTCCTGGATCATAAGGTTTTGAAGGGACTCCTTGCTCTGGGAAACCTAAAAATTTTCCAGCTTTCGCAGCCGTTTTCCAAAGAGTAGTGTGCTGCGGGATCTTAAGTAGGAAATTCGGTTCAGACTTTGTCTTAAACTGAGCTCTTTGATCGGCATATTCCCCTCCAATAGGAATTCCTTCAGCGTCGTAGTATTTAGGCTTCACTTCTTCTGCTTTAGCCTCTATCCTCTCAAATCGCCCAATAAATTCTCCCTTTTGCTGTTCCTGGTGCGCTTCTTGTGGACTAAATCCACCAAAGTTTTCCTGTTTAACAGCTTCAAGTTTCTCTAAGTTCTGTGATCCAGCAAAAACCCCCTCTTGCGACGATGGCACATGAGACGTGATCTTTTCTTGCCATGAGGCTTTTTGAGATCTAGCAGTTTCAATTTATGACTGCCAATGACTATGACTGCTTTCCAAAACTCCCCTTTCTGCTTCGTATTCTTGCTTAAGATTAGAAGTTTCGATGGAAGTTTTTGGCACTATGTTTCGAATAAATCCATCAATTTCTCTTTGACGCATCACTGGATTAGAAAGGGTTTGCTCTATGAGCTGTCTATCTCCAAATTTTTCCTCTAGATGCCCCATAAAGGCGTT
>JAKQGT010000232.1 GCA_029556005.1 Chlamydiota bacterium
CCCTCTTCTGCATACCTTTTGATGAGCTCCTGATCGGGTCTTTGATTATTTACGAGTATATAATCAAAAATATCCTCTCCAACATACCGAACAATCTCTTTATGATAATCACTAACTTTATACCCTGTCGTTTGCCCCCGCCGGTTCATCAAGTTGGAGATATAGATTTTTTTCGCGTGCGTTTCTTTCAAGGCTTTGCTCACTCCATCGACTAAGAGGTTCGGAATGATCGACGTATGCAGTCCCCCTGGACCAATGACCACTAAGTCTGCGTTCATGATCTCTGAAATCGCATGGGGATTGGGTTTAGGATAAGGTTCTAAAAAGATACTACTATACCCTTCATCAATCTTCTCTGAGAGATAAATCTCCTTTTCTCCCTCTAAAACCGTGCGATCTTTTAACACCATTTTTAAGCGGACTTGGTGGGTCGTAACAGGGATCACTTTTCCTTTAATATAAAGGATTCTTCCCATCTCTTCGACGGCTTTTTCAAAGCTACCCGTTACTTTTTCTAATGCGGAAAGGAACAAGTTTCCAAAACTATGCCCCCCTAAGCCTCCATTTTCAAAACGGTAATTCATCAAACTGCGCATCAGTCTAGAAGAATTAGAAAGGGCAACTAAACATTGACGCACATCTCCAGGGGGTAAAACACCCAGTTCATCGCGGAGAATGCCCGTGCTCCCTCCATCATCAGCCATAGAAACAATCGCACTGAGCTCAACGTCAAAATTTTTGAGGCCACGTAGAACAGCAAAATTTCCTGTTCCTCCACCCATGACGACGATTTTTTTCATGAAGCACTACCTTTAAGCTTCGTAATCTTTTCCCGCATCTCTCCCCCCTTAAACAGATAGGTTCCCGCGACTAAATGATTAGCACCCGCTTCAATACATAAAGGAGCTGTTTGATCATCAATCCCTCCATCTACTTGGATGTCGAAAGGGGGAAGGGTCCCTTTCTGGGGCACTTTGCCCCCCTCTCGAATGTTCATCTGGTCACAAAGATTCCGTGTGAATTTAATCTTTTCTAGCACTTCAGGCATAAAAGCCTGTCCTCCAAACCCCGGATGAACAGTCATGAGCAAAATCTTATCACATTTATCCAGATATTTAGGAATAAGGGACTCGCTTGTTTCAGGGCAAAAGGCAAGCCCTGCTTTGACATTGCACTTACGGATATAGGTTAAAATGTCTTCTACATCTTCAGTAGCTTCCAGGTGGAACGTGATACAGTCGGCGCCACTTTCAACTAAGCGTTCGATATATTCTAATGGGTTATAAACCATAATATGAACATCTAAAAAAAGATCTGTCGCACGATTGATCGCGGCTAAACCTTTTGGACTTAAGCTCAAGTTAGGGACAAAATGCCCATCCATAATATCATAGTGAATCCCATCCGCTCCTGCATCCTCAATGCGTCTCGCTTCATCAGCTAGATGGCCAAAATCGGCAGCAAAAATCGAGGGTTCGACAAAGACAGGGTATTTTTTTCCCATGTGGTAATTCCATAAGTTTTCCCGAATTATAAGCTGAATTCATCAATATTTTCAAAGCCGATGTAGCCAAAATAACTCCTTTCATCATATTCGAGGTCGAGAGAAATCAGGGGCGAAGAAATTTTTTCAACGACAGGGTTTTCTGAAACCACATAGTATTGATGCTCTTTTTCTTTTATCAAGATTCTCTCAGAGGAGTGGATCATTTCGAGTAAAAGTAAAAATAGATTTTTCAATTTCTCGGGATCGAGAAAGCTCCGCTTTTCCAAAGGAAAAAGGGAGTGAAAGAAATTTTCAAGAAGATGGTGATGCTTTTCAGCTATTTTTCCTAAAGAAGTTTTTAGCGATAAAAACACCTCATTTTGCTTAGAGATCATCCCCCCATTATAATCCCTAAGGTCTCCAAACACCTCTTGGAGTTCTTGTAAAATCTTTTGACGGGCTTGGTAGAGATCAACAGCATGATCCTCTCTCAAAAAATCCTCCAAGGGAAGCTCAACCTTAAAAACAACCGCTTCCTTGGGATACTTTTTTCGAATCATTCCCAATTGTTTGACCCGGTCTATCTTTGGCCTAAGTTTCGTAATGCATAGGATATCTTCGATGGGAGGGGTATCCGAGAGAAGGACGCGAGCGAGTACGACAGTAAAGATCAGTTGGGTTTCTGTTTGTTTTTCAAACGAAAGAATGAGTTGTGGCAAATCTCTTGCAAAACGGAGCTCTTTCCCCAGCGTGATCATATGCTTAAGAATCTCTTCTTCGTTGCGTGGCATAAACACAGCCCGTTGCAAATGCTCGATCTTCCCTTTAAGGGCCCTAGGAAGCCAAACTTTAAGATTGCGGATTTCCTCTAAGCTAAAGCCTCCCTTTTTTTCTACTTCAAGGGCAATTAAGTGGAACCCTTCTCCTCCCTCGTATTCACTCTTCTCCACAAGTACACTAGCAGGGCATAAATTTTGAATCGCCTTTAAAAGATGATTTTTTTTAAATATCTCATTTTCCCGCACGCTATTCATCCCCACGCATAAGGTTAAACTCTCTTTTTGCCCTAGAGGATAATGGAGACGTTTTTTAGAGAGTGAAAGATATACATGCCTTCTTTTCGGGCTATTTTCATGGCTTTTTACAACCTTTTTTCGAATCTCATAAAGAGCCATCAGCGTATGGGCCATTTGCCGTACTTCACGACACCTAAAATATTCATCGGAGAATGAAAGGAAAAACTGCTGCATCTCCGCCACTAAATCATAATCAAAACGCTTAGGGAATCTCCGCACCATCCCAAAAACCCTTTCCTGAATGAGTCGCCGCTTATCATCCATAGCGAGGATTTTCATTTCCAAAATACGGGCGGCATGATAAGGGGAACGCGCTCCAATTTCTATTTCATAACGCAGTCTTTCGAAATACGAGAGAAGATGGGGGCTACTCTTCTCAAAATGGACCTCAGCCCACAATAAGTGATCCATAGGCTTCAAATGAAATTCTGCGGGAGGTAGAGACATTAACGGCGTATCGCTCACCATTTCCAAAAAGAACTTTCCCACAAAGGGGTGATACTCACATAGCAAAGAAAAAGAAAGACCGTTCCTTTCATCGAGATGGGTAGAAGGGGTCCCCTTACTGAGCATTGTATTAATCTGGTCGATCACTTTCATAGATTGGCCCCTTATCCTGATGACCTGTGCCCACAATCCAGGTCCCTGAAAAGTGCTTCCACAAATCTCTATTAAAAGTTATTACGTGTAAGGGTAAACCGTTTTTTGAAGCAAGTAAAATAGAGCGGGGATGGAGAGGGTTCGCAAAAGCTAAAGCCTCATCATAAGTTAAGCGTTCAAGGAGTTTTGCCTCCGGATCTTTTTTAGGATCCTTTGTGTAAATACCTTTGACATCTTTATAAAACTCGATCTTTTCCGCTTTAAGGGCAACACCTAATGCCACTGCTGAAGTATCGGATCCCCCTCTTCCTAAAGTCGTGATCTCTTTATTAGTGCTGACCCCCTGAAACCCCGCAACAATGACCACTTTCCCCTCTTTTAAGTGCTCAAGAATGCGCACAGGGTGAACACGCTGAATTTTAGCTTCGCGGTGGGAATTACAGGTAATAATCCCCGATTGACTCCCTGTTAGACTGATCGCATGAACCCCACGATCTTCCAAAGCCATCGCTAAAAGTGACATACTTACCCGCTCCCCTACAGAGATCAGCATATCAACTTCCCGTTTCACAGGATCGCGAGAAACAAGATGGGCAAGTTTCGTTAGCTCATCTGTGACTCCCCGCATCGCACTGACTACCACAACAATCTGGTCATATTGGCTCCGTTTATCGATAATAATAGTCGCAACATTTCCAAAATGCTCAGGCGACTCTAGAGCTGCACCGCCAAATTTCATTACTAGTGTTTTCATAAGTTTCATTTTAAATCCTTAGTGAGTATTATGCCAAGATATGAAAAAATTTGTTCTGGTCTTATTTGTTTTATGCGCTTCTTTGCAGGCTTCTTCCTTTTCGGATGAGAAACAATCCCTTCCAGGGATTGCCATAGTGACAGTCCCCAAATCAGGGAGTCATTTAATCGGTCGATTGATAACTCTTTTAAGCAAGGAACTCAACTTTGAAAGCCCTCCCGGTTTTCATACCGATGAATTCATGCGCTCAAAAACTCTGCCAAAAACTTACCCCAAAAGAATCCTTTTAGTTCGAGACCCTAGAGATGTCTGCCTTTCTTGGATTAATTTCATAAAAAAAGGTGTCGAAAAAGATGTTGTGGATTTTATCGACAAAAACATCTTAGCACTTCCAGAACCCCATAAAGCCACCTGGAGAAGCTTAAATTTTGATACCCAACTTGCGGCTGTGATTAGAGGAGAGAGTCATTACACTCACAATCTAAAGATCCACCCTACGCTCGTTTACTATCCCCTCGTGACATTTGAGCCTGCAATTCACCTAGCTAGAGAACCTCAAACTCTCATTTGCAAGTTTGAAAATTTAGTAGGCCCTAAAGGGGGGGGTACAGAGAAGGCGCAAAAAGAAGAAATTCTAAAAATTGTTCAATTTCTGGGGCTTGAAATATCAGAAGAACAGCTTAATCAGATTGCTCCTCAGCTTTTTGGAGGTGTTGGAACCTTTCACAAAGGACAAATCGGAGGATGGAGAAATACCTTTAATTCAAGTAATAAAAAACTCTTTAAAAAACGTAAGCAATATCTTCTCGAAGCTTTCGGATATGAAAAGGATACTCATTGGTAAAAGCTTGTGTACTCAAACAACTTCAAAAGTTGTTTGAGTATAATCCGGAAGTACCTCTATGTTTTCCTTTCCGATTCGTCGTTATCAAAAAAAATCCTTGTTAACGCTTGTAAGAAAGAAAACTTAGAAATTTCCTAGGTAGTTGCTTTTATTAGGAATTATTTGCTAAACTGCTCCCTTTCACTAGTCTTGTTTGCTAGATAAGGTTTAGCATGCAGAGATGAAGGTGCTGTTGGGAAACGTCCCCTCAATGCCAAAAGAATTATTAACCCACGGAGAAACCCTACAAATGTCTAAAGATGTTGAATACGACTGGAACGAAAGCAAAATCATTGATGATGTCGAATTTCAGGATGAAGACGCAAAACTATTTCAGAAGCTATTAAATAATAAAGAAGACAAAGCAGAAGAAGGCTCCATCTCTTCGATGGAAGTAGGGCAGATTTTTTCCGGAACGATTGTTGAGCTCACTCCTGACTTCGTCGTTGTTGATGTAGGACTCAAATCTGAAGGGTTAATCCCCGTTAATGAATTCAATAACCCTAAAGAATTGATCCTAGGGAATGAAATTGAAGTCTTTCTAGACCGAACCGAAGGGGAAGATGGGCAAATTGTCCTTTCTCGTGAAAAAGCACGCCGTCACCGTCAGTGGGAATACATTATTGATCATTGTGAAGAGGGCTCCATCGTCGAAGGAAAGGTGATTCGCAAAGTGAAAGGAGGTCTTATGGTCGATATCGGGATGGAAGCCTTCCTCCCCGGATCACAAATCGACAATAAGCGCATTAAAAACCTCGATGAATACCTCGATAAGTCTTTTGACTTTAAGATTCTTAAAATTAACATTGAAAGAAAAAATATCGTCGTTTCTAGACGCGAGCTTCTCGAAGAAGAAAGAAGTTCTAAAAAAGCAGAACTCCTTGAAAACATCGCTGAAGGGGAAATCCGTAAAGGGATCGTGAAAAACATCACCGATTTTGGGGTCTTCCTTGATCTAGATGGTATTGATGGACTTCTCCATATCACCGACATGACCTGGAAACGGATCAAGCACCCATCCGAGATGGTTCAGCTCAATGATGAACTCGAG
>JAKQGT010000234.1 GCA_029556005.1 Chlamydiota bacterium
TGTTAGCCAGTAAAAAGATTGAAGGTAACTAAAAAAAAAGGTACAATACTACCTATGAGTCGGGGACCTCATAAAACCGGGCGGTCCGAACCAGGTCAGGACAGGAATGTAGCAGCCTTCAGGATATCGTTTTATGCTGGGAGCACTCTCCGGCTTTTTTTATTCCCCTGTTCGAATATTGATTTAATTCACTCAACATTAAATCTTTAAATCGAAAACAAACAATTTGAAAGTCTGACTTTCAAATTGCTTGTTTCAAAATTAAATCTTTGATACAATTAAGGTTATGGAACAGAAAGTCTATTATAAGAGAAAAATCGAGGAAGCGCTTCAAGAAGCTCGGGCCCATTTTCCTGTAGTCCTTATTACTGGGGCTAGACAGGCAGGTAAATCTACCCTACTCCAACACTCTTTAAAAGATTACTCCTATGTGAATCTAGATGACCCTCAGAAACAGGAGCTAGCAAAAAATGACCCAGAACTTTTCCTAAGTCATTATCAAACTCCTATCATTATTGATGAAATCCAATATGCTCCTCAACTTCTCCCCTATATCAAAATACGAGTGGATCAAAACCGACGCAAATATGGACAATACATTTTAACGGGATCACAAACTTTCCAGGTGATGGAAGGGGTTTCTGAAAGCCTGGCAGGAAGAATTGCCATTTTCCACCTTTTCCCGATGAGTTGGGAAGAGGCAAGAGAAATTCCTAGTTGGGAAAATGCTGAAGTTGAAGAAAATGCCATGATGCATCAATTGATCAAAGGATTTTACCCCGAATTTTTCGTAAACCCCACGCTAAATCCAAACACATGGCATGCTTCTTACTTAGCAACCTATATTCAAAGAGATGTACGTAATATTAAAGCCATCACCGATTTAGGACGTTTCCAAACATTTTTAGCTCTTTTAGCTGCACGGACAGGGCAACTTCTCAATCTCTCTGAAGTTGCCAAAGAGTGTGGGATCTCTCACCCTACTGCTAAAGATTGGCTTTCTATCTTAGAATCTACCTACATTATTTACCTCCTACGCCCCTTTCACAATAATCGAAGCAAACGACTTGTAAAAACCCCCAAAATCTATTTCACGGATACCGGACTACTCTGCTACCTACTGGGGATTGAAACACCAGAACAACTCCTCAAAATTTTTGATCGCGGACATGTTTTTGAAAATATGGTAATCATGGAATGCGTCAAAAAACTCTCTTATAGAAAAGAACATGCAGAGTGTTTCTTTTATCGAACAGCAAATCAAGTAGAGGTGGATCTCGTTGTTCAAAGAAAAGGTCATTTGGAGGCTTATGAAATTAAATTCGCTAAAACATTATCCAAAGAGATGACTTCTGGATTAGAGACTTTTATGAAGGATCACGCGTCGGTCCATGCCTCGATTCTCTCTTTAAAACAAGAAACCGTTCCTTTAAAAGCGCATATCTCAGCCATGCACTGGAGTCAAGTTCTCTCGCTACTTTCTTAGCTATTCTTTTGCCTTGGCAAAAGGAAAATATTTTGATACATTTATGCGTTTACGAATGTGGACAATTAGAAATGCGCGCTGCTTTTATTGCACTGATCGGAATAATAAGCTTCTGTGCACCTTTGCTCGGTGCTGTAAGAGGAGCTTATCACAACCATTTTGCTATTGAACTTGACTATGTTCTCTTAAGACGTGCTAACTCTCAAAACAAACACCTTGTGGAAGCAGCAGGGGGGCCGATTAATTTTCTTCCGTCAGCAGAACCTCCTGAGTGTGCCAAAGAAGTCGGTAAAACACTCATTGCTTCAAAGGATTTAATCCATGACATGCAATTCACCCCAGGTTTTAGTGGCGCCATTAAGATTTTTCCCAGTATCTGGTCAACCTGGGAGGCTCGTTATACGGGGGGATTTGCCTGGGAAGGGAAAAAAACGCGCAACTGCCTTGAGAATCTTAATTTAGATGGAGCCTTTGCTTTTCAAACTCAAGACTACAATTTTGCGAGTCGCGTTAAGTCGTTATACTATTCAAAAATGTATAATTTAGAGCTCGACTACTGGCGTCATATCACTCCCCGCTACACCGACCATTTTTCTGTTTCCTGGATGGCAGGATTGACCTATTTCAATATTGAAGAAAAGATCAAGCTCTACTTTACCAAAACATTCCCCGTTGTCCAAACAAGCCGGTACCGTACACGTACGGATAATACCGCTTTTGGTTTGCAAATCGGAGGGAGGCTAGAATACAACCCTTACCATTTTCTGACCTGGGGATTTGTTGCAAAAATGGGAGGACTATTTAACAGGGATAAAGTGCGCACCCTCATGCTCGACCAAAACAACACGTTTGTTTTTCTCCATGTCGATCGCAGCGGATCCACCTTTGCTTATATGGGACAGTTTTTCCCCTATCTAGAACTCCGCCCCACTAAACATTTCTTCTTTCAGATCAATTACCAAGTCCTCTTTGTGGGAAATCTGGCTACTGCTGCAGCCAATATAAAACTCCATGGCACAGGCTCTGTATTAGATGATAACAGCCATATCATCTACCATGGACTGACAGGCGGCATCCAATTCAATTTTTAAATAGATTTTCATATTTTTTTAGGGCTAAACGGAGAGCACTTTCCGCATCGATTCCTGCTTGATGGGCTTGAATGATCAAGTCGAGGAATTGATCTCCAATCACCTCTTCACTCGAATGTTTTTCCTCTTTTGAGGGAAAGGGGATCTCTTTACGAACCATTTTATCGACAATCTTCTGCGCCCGCGCTAAGGCACCGAGGGTTTTGGGAATGCCCTCTAAAGGATGCTTTCGCTTTTTTTTCTCTTCTGATTTCACGCGCTCCCAATGTTTGATCACATCCTCTGTTGAATGGGCTTTTTCCTCTCCAAAAACATGGGGATGGCGTCGCACGAGTTTTTCACTGACATTCCGGACGATCTCTTCTAAGGTAAACCGTCCTGTCTTTTGGCCAAGTTTCCCAAAAAAAATGATTTGGAACAAAACATCTCCCAGCTCTTCCACCATCATCTCGGTATCGTCTGCATCGATCGCCTCTAAGAGCTCATGCGCCTCTTCTAGGACATGGGGACGGAGAGATTGAAACGTTTGCTTCTTATCCCAAGGGCACCCGTTGGGGCCATGGAGAGCCTCTGCAATTTCTAATAAGTCATCAAAAGTTTTCATATATACTCAAGCAACTTCAAAAGTTGGATTTTCGGCTGTGCCAAAGCACCGTAATTTGCCGATCTTAAATGACCTCATATTTTCTAATATTAGGTCATTTAAGATCGACGAATTCCGAAAGCTTTCGCGCTAGCCCAAAACCAACTTTTGAAGTTGTTTGAGTATAAAGGAGATTTTTTACCTCTTTCACATATTAAAATCAAGCAGTTAGATGCATTCAAAAATGGATTTTACTTCTGAATGATTTGATTGTATTTTTTTCAAATCCCCTTTATAATCTCTCCCAAATTAACAATTTGAGGTCAATATGGCTTGGTATAATCCTTTGAGACTGGTACAAGGAGCCCGAGATACTGCGGGTCAACTCGATGCTCTCTATAAACAGTACTTGATTATGGACCAAGAAGCGACCGTCCCCCTTAAAGAGGCTTTAGGGAATGTAAGGGCCTTAATGGATCATCATTTAAAAACGGGGAGTCTGGATGGAGAGGAAGGACTCATTGAAGAAACCATTAGATCGCTCACTGTCATTATTGACTCAGAAACCCCCGAGCGCATTTTTCCCAGTCCTGCTCTTGAAGAAGCTCCAGCACGTGAACATGCACAAAGGATTCAAAGACAATGTCAGCCCCTAACTCAAAACCTCAGAGACTTCACTTCTGTAGGCCTTGTTAAACCTGAAGTTCCCGTGATTGCTAGACAACTTCAAGAGGTTTATGAAACCTTAGATATTGAAAAAAGAAAGCAAGTGGGTCCGATTGCAAGAGGAATGGATGCCATCATCAAACGGGTCCATGAAGAGTATCAAAAAACCACGGGGCAAGCAGAACAGGCTGCTGAAGCGCGGCGCACTGCCTCCAACCAACACCCTCTTCTTAAGCTTCTAGGACTTCTAGGCACCTACCAAAATAACAGTGCATTTCTCGAAGACCGCAGGCAAATCGATCTTTACAATGCTTTATTTGAGCTGAACAACTATGGAACTCACTTTGAGGGCATTTTAGAACATGTTTTAGAAGAGGGAAGACTCCCCGCAAGCAACCCAGCTATTTTCAAAAAAATCAGCAATTTCCTTCAGAAAAAAATTCACCATGGAGGTGTTCAAACACAGGAGCAAATGCGTCCACTTCACATGGCAGTTTATAACCGCGCTGCTCTACTCGAAGATATTGTACCCCAGGGCGTACGAGACGGGGGAGATGGAGGAAAAAGAGCCTGGGCCAAAGAGTACATCAAGGGAGAGATTGCTGAAGATGGACAGCTAGCTGAATGTGTACGTATAGCCCGGGAAGAAACCAAATTTAGACAACTCGCTCTTTTCACGTGCCGCTATAGACAACTGAAACTCACGCAATCGGAATCTCAACAAAAAGCTCTGAAACTCCATATTTTCGCCCTTGCTTTCCCTGCAGAAAATGGAGTCGCAGAAGCAACCCGCTTACAAAGAGCTCTAAGAGTCATTCGTGGTGAAGAGGATCCCACGGTTGAAGGCCAAGCCCTCCGGCATGCGATTGCACAAATGACCCTTAGCACTTTGAATAATGACGAAGACCGTATCCGCTTTGGAGCCAGCGTGATTCCTCTCAATGCAGAAGCGGTCGGCGGAGACTGGCCCAGCACTCCCAGTGAAAAAGGGCTTGCTGAAGCAATGTGGCTTGCTGTAGCCCATTTTGAAGATCTCCAAAAATGTGAAGAGCTGCACCAACAGTTAAGAGGGGCTCAGGAGTGCCGCATTACCGATCTTCCGACCCAATTAGATATTCTCATTTCCATTCTTGAGAAAGAGCCCCAGCTCCTGGAAGATGGAGGAGAAAGGATGCTTGCAGAACTCTCTCAAATTATCTTGGGATGGGTCAACTTAGCTGTCCGAGAAATGAAAAACTACCGCAATGCGGATGAAACAGAGATCGATAGAAAGTTTGAAAAAGTGACTCAACTCATAGCCAAAGGAAAATACCTAGACGGGATTCGACTTGCCCAACGCCTCATCGAAGAAAGTCCTGTAGGACTGCGCATGTGGCGAGAAGCTGAAGTGGCTAGCCCGAAAGATTTGTTTTCGGCCACATTGGAAGATTTTCGTACCGTTTCTGCTCCCATTAAGCCTCCCAAATCTCAGGCTGAAGTGAAAAGAAAGCTCGGTATAGCAGAAGAGGCTCCCGTTGGAGACTGGGATGCTGCTTGGGAAAGCGTTATCGAAAAAGAGCGTCATAAACTCGTTAGAAATGCCTGTGATTTTACAGCTTTTAACGTTGCCTTACGCTATGTCATGGGATTCAGCGCTGAAGAGCGTGAAAGCGTTTACAAAAAACTTTTAGAATCGTTAGAAGCAGTTGCTGGACACAATCGCAATTATAACGGTCCTGATTTAAGAGAGCGCGTCAAACAGGCGATTGCCTCGGTTTGTAAAAAATTCCCTCATGAAATTACCGACGAAAGTGTCGAGAAAATTCTCATTGCACTTGATGAAGTCCGCAACGCGGGCTACGATGCAGAGCGGACGGCAAAAGAATTGCATGAAACCCTATATTTTTCACTCCTATGGGAAGTCATCGACCATGCAAATCCTAACTCAATCATCCCCTCATCGGTGGTGAAGTTAGCCGGTCATGGCCTTTTAGTCATTATGCATAAGCTGCTTGAGTTCTTTATCCGCCCCTTTGCTGAGTCTCTCCTTCAAGCGATTCAACGCGATGTAGTTCTCCCCACTAATGGAGCTTTAACGGAAACCCACCTCTCTCCCATTAAATCTCTGGGAAAAGCTCTCGACTCCTATACCTCTGCAAAAAAAGCGTGGTCAGAACTTAAAAGCGATCAAGCAAAAGGTCATGTCGCTGCCCTTGCTGAGCGTACCCTCATCGGAAAAGATGAACAAGAGGCAATGGAAATCATCTTAGACAACCCTGCCTATTATCATGGCTATGATCCACGGGAAATTGACTTAGAGGTGGGCTATCTTGCTGTCGATCACTTCTTGCAAGTCACTGACTTTAGTAAAAAAACAGAGGCATGGCATGAGCTCATTTCCTATAATGCACAGCGCCCTCTGATTGCCTCTCCAAGCACCCCTTTAGAAGAATGGATCAATACGATTGGGGGCTTGATGATGCGTGTCATCAGCATCATCCCCCATGCTGCTATCTATACGTTGCATTTTTGTTTAAAAGTTCTTGAAACCCTCATCAATTTCTTAGCTAAACAACTCGCAAAATTTGCGATTTGGAAGTGGGATATCATCACAAACTTGCTTGAAGAGATGACGAAGTCCCTTTTCAAGGAATCTTACCATACTCCCGTTCTCGATGAGCTTGTTCTAGACCAACTCAAAGAACTCGAGCGGCAGATTTTGCAAGATAGTCAAGAAGAAAGAGGGGGAATGCTAGAGCATGAATCACCTCTGATCAAAAGGCAGATCCGTGAAGCTTTTGCGAACCTTTTTGAAGCGATTGAAATCGATAGCAAAGATACCTCTCAAGAAGTGGATGACCACGGATTAAATCCCACCACAAAGTGGGCTAAAATCCAACTAAAGTCCAATCTCAAAGAGCTTCTAACCTCCCTTCTTGTGGTCTCTTCCCAATCCTTTCTCCATAAAGAGCAGATGCACGAACTCCTCTTGAAAGTATTGACCACCACCAATGATGGGCTCCGTGGAAAGACAACGATGTTAAAACCTGAAGAACTTCGAGCTCTGAGAGACGAGATCGGGCATGAACCTACAGCGGGAGAGATCGAGAGAAGAGCCCGCCATATTCATGGAAGGTTGCAAGGAGAAATCGAAGGGAGACTCAATAACATCTTAGAAAATGGGGTCAATCCCGTCATCAGCCGCACCATCGATCAAGGGCTCAAAGGCCCTTCTGATATGCTTTTAGACTACATTGCTTGGATGGAAAGGCGCCTCTTCTCCTATCCAGGAAGAGGA
>JAKQGT010000239.1 GCA_029556005.1 Chlamydiota bacterium
TCCTCTTCCCTTTTTCCCCGTTTGCAGAGGTTAAGCATACCCCCTTTGTGAAACACGATATTCCCCTCAAAACACCCCCAGAGACGGCACTCCCTTTATTCAAAGGACTCATTTTAGTCGGTAAAACAAGTGATCTCAATCCAGAAGGGTATCAACAGGTGCGGGGGGTGATGACCTACCACGTGGAGCTTCCAGGAAACATTGTCAGCCTCAAAAAATCGGTCCGTATCTATTTGAACGATCCCCTGAATGCAGAAACGATCACAGCCATTAAAAAACGGGTGATTCAATTTTACCAAAACAACAACCGTCCCGTTGTGAGCGTCACCGTCCCACAGCAAGATATCTCAGAAGGTGCTTTGCAGCTTGTGATTACAGAAGGAAAGCTCGGGAAAGTTTACACCTCAGGAAATAAGTGGTTCAAAAATGAAAGGCTTGAAGAAGCGATTCAACTTCAGTCAGGGGAAAGCATCGCATCTGATATCCTCAACCAAAACCTCTACTGGCTCAACCGTAATCCCTTTAGACATATCGATGCCATCTACACCCCAGGGTCAGAAGAGGGAACCACAAACATCGAGCTTTTGACTACCGACCGTTTTCCCCTGCGCGTTTATGGGGGAATTGATAATACCGGGAATGATGTCACAGGCAATAACCGCCTTTTTGCCGGACTCAATTGGGGAAATGTCTTTGGGACCGATCAACGCCTCTCCTATCAGTTCGCCACTTCTTCAGATTCCACACGCTTTCGTTCCCACACCCTTTACTATGAAATCCCCATTCCCCATTGGCAACATCTCCTTAACATTTATGGAGGATATTCTCATGTAGATGCTGACTTTGTGGTTCCCAATATTGAAGGGGTAAAATTTCGAACCCATGGCTTTTCCCTCCAAGCAAGCCTCCGCTACGCCATTCCCCTGAGGCCCCACAAAAACTTTCTCCATGAACTCATCACTGGATGCGATTTTAAAAGGACCAATAACAACTTAGATCTTGGAGGGCTTCCTGTCATTTCCGAAGACAATGTCAACCTCACTCAAGCGATGCTGGGTTATAACTTAGGCTATGAGATCTCCCCCCTGACGCTCTCCTTCGAAATCGAAGGATTTTACTCTCCAGGAAGGTGGATCGCCGATCAAACCGACGCCGACTATCAATCTCTACGCCCCTTTGCAAAAAACACCTATGTTTACACGCGCAGCGCAACCACCTTTATCTGGCGTTACTATAAAGAGTGGGCCATGCACCACTATTTCAGAGGGCAACTCGCGAGTATTAACCTCCTTCCCAGCGAAGAATATGGCGTGGGAGGATATAATACTGTCCGTGGGTATAAAGAACGGATCGTCAACGGAGATAACGTCTTTATCTGGAACTTCGAGATGCGCACACCCACCTTTCACATCCTAAAATACCTCATCGGAAAGAAAAAGTTTAAAGACGAACTGCAGTTTCTTGCCTTCTTTGATTACGGCCTTGCCGGTGTTAAAGAGACAGTCCCCGACCAAAGTAAAACCACCTACCTCGCCAGTATCGGTCCCGGCATCCGCTATAACGTGGTCCCCTACCTCACCTTCCGCGCCGACTGGGGATTTCAACTCCATTACCTCGATCTAGGAGGCCCCCACCAACGCCTTCACTTCGCTCTCATCCTGGGCTACTAACTCAGTCGCAAATATCTTAGGGGGTTTTCACAAGATCCAGTGATCAAAATGAACGGGAATATACTAATTAAAAAGAAATGGCCAGAGCCAGAATTGAACTGGCGACACAAGGATTTTCAGTCTTCAAAATGTTGCTTACTTACCTTGCGCAAGATGACCTTAAAATAACCTAAAGCACAAAAGATAACATTTATAGAGAAATTTTCCTAGGGAATATTTGGAAATATAAGTTGAGTTATTTCAATAATCGGATATCTAAGATTACGGCAATATTGCGGCAAAAAATTTATAGAAAAGACCTTATCTCCTTTATCTAAGATAAGGCCTCAATTCGTGATTTACTAACCTGTTGCACCATGTTGCATTAAATAACGTGCTATTTCCATACGGCCAGCATCGATAGCTGCAGCTAAAGGACTTACATCATTTTTTCTTTTAGCATTCACATCCGCACCACTTTCAACTAATATTCTTGTCATTTCCATCGCAATTTTAGCATCTCTAGCTTCATGAGGATTTGGATTCCACATGTCCACTTTTCGATATTGAATAGCTTCAACAAGGGGTGTTACTGGGTTTCCTACCGGATTCTTGAAGTAAATATCTG
>JAKQGT010000242.1 GCA_029556005.1 Chlamydiota bacterium
AGTCTTCGAGTTGGGGTTTTGCTTTTTCAACACTTGCAGAGAAGTGTTTTGCATATTCTGTTGTAGCTTTCACGTTTGCAACAAGCTCATCTGAAAAGAGAAGTTGGTGCGCTAGTTGACGGATTTCGGAATGGGGAGAACTCAAGGCTTCCATCAATTTTTGATGATGGTTTTGGGGAATACAGACTGTCTTTTGAGATAAAAGGGAAGTTAAAAAGGCAATCCCTTCTACTGTTTGTAGCTCAGGATAAATGGTTCCATAAATCCCCTTTTCTACTGAGAGAGGAACCATCTCGAACTCATCACGAATCTCTTGGTGTCTGATGCGATTTAATCCGAACCGGTAATCCTGATCACACAAGCAATAAAACAGTTTTCCCGTATGGAGGAGGGAAAGGTGTTTTTGCAGTTCTTTTGGATACTGGTGTTTTTTTGAGGGATCAATGGACATGAGGTATAACTGCTGGATAGGGGATGCTAAAGGATCCTCTTTGTAGAGAAGGCCCAGTGTGACGCGCAGGGTTTTCACTTTAGGATCTGAGGGAGACCAAGATTGGGATTGGATATAGCCAATACTATCGATGAAACGTCCTTGTAGGGCAGGGTTATCAACCACATTGAGTTCACGGTCTAAAAAAATGGGTTTTTCTCCTTGTGGATGACGCCAAACCCTTGTCACATTGCTGGAAACAGTATCTAGTCTGCTAATTGCCATAATCCATCCCTTTTTTGAATTAATGGAAAATAGTATAAATGATAGGGGTGTTAATTAAAATAGAAAGTAATTATTAATCTATTAGTATGAGTTTTTCAGCAACCGTATCATAGAAGAGGCATCCTTGAGGGGTGAGAGCGAGATGGGGTCTCTGATAGGTGATGAGCCCTTCCTGTTCCAGTTCGATTAAAATTTTTTCTGTAGAAAGGGGGAGGGTGTCTATTGTCATCCCTTCCATCAAACGGAGGCCAATGGCTAACCGCTCGTGCAAGCTGGCTAAAGGGGAGAGTTTTTCTTCGAAGTCTACAGGAGGATGCCCCTCCTCGATCCTTTTTCTGTACTTGTTTAGGTGGGGAATATTTCTGAAGCGTTTTCCTTCGAGATAACTGAAAGCAGAGGGGCCGAACCCCAGAAAATCTCTTCCTGTCCAATACCCACTGTTATGGATAGAGGGGCGCCCGAAAGCAGAGATTTCATACCGTTTGAGGCCCGCTGCTTCAAAGGAGTCGCAGGCAAACGCAAGCATGTCGGCACTCTCTTCAGGAGAGGGTAAGTGGGGAGAAAGAGTGCCTTGTCTTTTATGAAAAACGGTATGGGGTTCAAAGGTGAGATTGTAGAGGGAGAGGTGGGTGATAGGTAGGGCGCAAGCCCGTGTGACAGTCTCTTTCCAACTCTCGAGGGTTTGGTAGGGGAGTTCATACATGAGATCAATGGTGATGTTTTCAATCCCTGCATTTCGGGTGATTTCGACTGCAGCGCAAGCAGCGCTAGCGGTATGGGTCCGCCCCAGGTGTTTGAGAAGGGTGTTGTTTAGAGACTGGACCCCAATGCTGATCCGATTTACCCCCAGACGGTAGAGCTCAGACATCAAGGCAGGGGTAACATCTTCAGGGTTGGTCTCAACGGTGATTTCACAGTCGGGATGACACCTTTCTAAAATGGCGGCGATCCCTTCGATCAATAGGGTAGGGGTCCCTCCTCCAAAATAGAGGGAGGCGATCGTTCGGTTGTGGATCAGGGGGAGGCGGAGCTCCCATTCCTTGAGAAGGGAAGGTAAAAAGTTTGCTTTGTCTGTAGATTTATTGGGGAGTACAAAGAAGTGGCAGTAAGGACACTTACGGGAACAAAAGGGGAAATGAAAATAGAGGCTGATCCGGGAATCACCAAGAGTCGGCATCGGGGTCTTCAAGGATCCCACGCCGCCAGCGGTTTTTGTCGCTGAAGGGGTCCTCATCATCTTCGATGATAGTGCTGGTTTCTTCGGAAGATTCTTCATCTGAGATCGTTGTGGTTTCAGTATCAAATGTCGTTTCCGATTCGGTTTCGAGGCTTACATCTGTCATCCCACTATCCCCATCCATATCGACCCCAGGCATGGTGTGTGCTTCTTGATAGGCTTGTCTGGCTTGGGGATTTCTTTTAGGAACAGAGTACTCTTCGCCCTCTCCACTCTCTTTTAGAGCGCGCAGACGGTGTTTTTCTTCGTCCACCTTTTTCTTGAGGGCATCGATCTCAATCTTATGCTTTTCGATATCTTTTTTGGGAACAAGACCTAAGTTGAGCCACTGCTCTAAGTCTTGGAGTTCCAGTTCGAGTTTCTTTAGTCTTTCACTTTTCATGGCTGCAAATCTTACTCAATTTTGAGATTAATGAAAAGCCTTCAAAACCAGCTTTTCCGTTTTAATTACCGTCCCTTCTCTTTTTTGAAAAGGAAAATGATTTTTCTTTGGCTGAAAGGGGGGATCTGTTAAACAAAACTTAGAGGGTGTTTAAATAGTGCTTTCAGCATTGAAAAGAGAGAGTTTTTCCTAGAGGATCTGTTTGGAGACCGGAGCAAACTTAGGAAAGTTTGTGTAGGTTGAAAACGGATTCCCTAGGGGAAAAGATCCTTTTCATAAATGCTGGAATGAATTTTTAAACACCCTCATAGAGGGAGAGGCGATGAGTCAGCGTGATGAATATGCAAATCTTGCAAATTTAAACTTTA
>JAKQGT010000250.1 GCA_029556005.1 Chlamydiota bacterium
TGGAGCTAGAAAAACCGATCCCTTATTTTCTAGAACTCACGGCATTTTGTACCTTTTTCCCTGTTCCGAATGGAGGGAAAGAGGTTCCTCATCCGAATGGAAGGCAAGATTTTGTTTTTAGCGGTCCTTTCCGCCTCAAGTCTTGGGTCAATGATGATGAAGTGGTGGCTGAAAAAAACCCCTTTTATTGGAATGGCGATAAAGTGCAGATCGAAGAGATTCGAGCAACCATTATTTCTGAAGAAGCGACCGCTTTAAAGCTCTATGAACAGGGAAAGTTAGACTGGATTGGAGGGCTCATTTCTCCCTTGCCTCTGGATGCTGTATCGGTAATGAAAAAGAGTTTAGAAATTCGCCAACGCCCCATTGCAGGAACGACGCTGACGACATTTAACCTGGAAGCCTACCCTTTTAACAATGTTAACATCCGGAAAGCCTTTGCCTATGCGGTCAACCGGGAAACTTTGGTGGAAAATGTTTCTCAGATGTTTGATGATGTCGCTACAGGACCGGTTCCTCACGTCTTAAAAGGGCAAAATTTAGCCCCTCTTTTCCCCGATAATTCCCCTGAACTGGCACAAAAGCACTTTGAACGGGGGCTGCAAGAACTCGGCATGTCTCGGGAAGAATTCCCCAAGGTCACCTACAGTTATTTTTCTTCGGAGCTGCAACGCAACCTCGCTCTTGCACTCCAAAGTCAATGGAAGGAGGTTTTAGGTGTTGAGGTCGAGTTGCAAGCCTCTGAGCTGAAAACGCACCTGGCCCATCTGTACACCCGCAATTACCAATTGGGGCAGATGTCGTGGATTGGGCAATACCATGATCGGATGAACTTTTTAGAACGCTTTTATACCAAAGATACGTTCCGCAATTATAGTGGTTGGGAAAACGCCCGTTTTTCTACCCTCATTGCGGAATCTTTTTATCAAGAGTTTGAAAAGCGCCTCTCTTTGCTCGATCAGGCAGAAAAAATCCTCATCGATGAGATGCCGATTATTCCCCTCTACCATTACCATTTAGTCTACCTTAAAAATCCCCGTTTAAAAAATGTGGCGATCTCTCCGATGGGAGATATCCAATTTCATAAAGCTTATTTACACAAACTCTAGATTATAGCTAAAGTTGTTTAAAATGGGGATGATTTAGGAGAGGTAGGTAGAGAAAAATGGCTAGAAAATGCAAACCCTTTTCTACGAAACTCTTTCCATATAAACGGATCTTGAATGCGTGTTGCTTAGTAACTTGCAATTAAACTGAAGTGAAATCGAAATCCTCGACTATCTAACTTATGCAGTTGAACTCCTAAATCTCCACGAAAATTCAGGTAAGGACCGATATCATAACGTACTCCAGGTCCAAATCCGAGGAGGTACTGACTGGCTTGTTCCCCAGGTTCTTTATGCACATTTCTACCAATCCCATAGTCTAAAAAAATAAGGAATTGAAGCAGATCTTTAAAAGCGTTTTTCCCAATGAAGCCAATAGCTGGACTTCTTAACTCTGTAGATAAAAGGAAGGCATCATCTACATTCACTTCTCTTTCCTTATAGCCTCG
>JAKQGT010000264.1 GCA_029556005.1 Chlamydiota bacterium
AAAAAGGGTTTAAGCTGGGAAAAAAGGGTGTCGAGCTGTTTTGTGGTCATCCCGGGCTCATAAAGATCTAAAAGGGCATTATAGGGGTGCTCTTTCCAGCCGAGATAATCGGCTTTTTGTCGGATGAGAGGAACGATTTTCTCCAACTGGGGGAGAAAAATTTCAAAGGTATTATTTTTTTTGGCTTCGGCCCAGTAGCTAGTGGCTTGAGAGGTGGTTTTGGCGAGAGTTTTGACAAAATCGTTGGGGAGTTTTGTTTCCATGAGATACTCCCGGCGCCACTCGCGCAAGGCTGCTTTTTTTCGAGTGTCTAGTTCTTCAGAAAGGACTTTTCCTGTGTTTAAATCGATGAGTTTACTGAGGGCCGTTTTAAAGGTTTCGGAAGTTTTTTCTCGGTGAGCCAGAGAGGAGATGAGTTCGATTTGTTCGCTCCGAAAATCGATCCCCCCTTTAGGCATATAAGTTTCTTGATCCCATTCGAGTAAAAGAGAGAGGGAAGAGAGGAGACGGATCTCCCGCCCTTTTTTTAAGAGGTTTTTGTAATCGTTGTGGACTTGGGACATCGTTCTTTTCTCTTGAAGCATTTTTCTAGGAGGTTAATACAGACTTTTGCAAAAGGGGTACCAAAAGCAAGACTTGTAGCTAGGATAGCGATCGAGGCACTTCCCATTAAGTTATCTGTGAGCCAATGGGCTCCAACGATCAAGCGGGGAAGGCAGAAGAAGATGGCATAAAGGAGGGCAATAAATCCCATTTTTCGCCCCATTAAGTGGAAGACGAGGGAGGTGAATAAGATGGCCGTTGTTGCATGATCTCCCGGGAAGCTTTTGCGGGAGTGATCTTTGACCTTCGTCCATTCGATCACGCTGGAGAGTCGAAAGGCTTCTTTATCAACCATTGTGGGGCTTTTGCGTGGAATATGGATGAACTCAGGAAAGAGAATGCCGTTGACCAGACAGATAATAAGGGCGATAAAGACAATGGAAAAAACGAGCTCTGCAACTTTCCGTTTTTTGAGGGCGCTATGCGCCCACTTGATGTTTAAAGCGAAGAAGAGGAGCATCACAAGATCGTGGATCCAGTCCATCATCCGATGCCCTGCGAATGCCCAAAAATTTTGCCAAAAGGGACTTGTTTGCACCCAAGGGTTGAGAAACTCAAAGGTTTTCTGATCGAGAAGATCCCATAACGGTCTTGTATGAGGGTTAATCCAAGTGAAGAAAAGAAGGAAAACGCAGAAAGGGGGGATGAGGAGCTTTTTATAATTCATGTTGACCTCAGGCAGAAACGGAGAAAGCGGATTCCAAAAATGGCAAAAAAAGCGATCGGGAGGGAAAAGATGGCCCAAAAGGGATTAACCACCTGGGTTTCCCCTAAAATGACACAAGCATCCATCACTGTGAAAAAAGTGATATAACCAAAAATAGTGAAAGAAAAAATGAGAAAGGTGGGGAGATTGCGCATCGATCGCACACAAAACGGGATGACCCCAATGAGGACGAGTACAGGAAGGCAGGGCATCACGATTTTGAAATAAAGGTGGGTGTAAGCGCTGGAGCGATTGTCATAGAATAAAGGGGTTTTCTTAAGCGTCATTTGGAGGAGCTCACTGATGGAACGGTTTTCCATAAGCTTCCCAAAATGGTTTTTTAAGTTAAAGTTGAGGGTGAGATTTTTAAAAAAATAATGGTCGTAGGACTCTTTTTTTTCTAACGCCCCTTTTTCGTTCCGTTTGATGAGATCGACAAAAGCTCCTTGGGGAGATCCTTCATTTAATAAGAGGGTTTTCATATGGTAGATTTCATCAGGGGATAGGATCCAGAATACATCGAAAAACTCTTTTGCTTCTTCGTCATAATTTTGGTAAATCAACCGACTTCCATCTTCAAGAGGGAGCGCATGGACCGAAGTGTAAACAGTCTTTTTAGCTTTTTTGTTTTTGAGGTATTTTTTTTCGAAACGGTCAATATAGGTAAGGGATTGGGGGGAGATGACTTCAAAGTTAAAGTAGCTCACTCCCATGCATAGAAGTCCCACAAAGAAAAAAGGGCGAGTGAGAACATGCAAAGGGATCCCTGCTGTTTGTAAAGCTAAAAGTTCGTTGCGCCGGTTCAGAGAGGTGAGCACTTTTACACTCGATATCAGCAGAGAGAGGG
>JAKQGT010000266.1 GCA_029556005.1 Chlamydiota bacterium
CCCTCTCTCCAATGAGTGAGATCACATTGACATCGGCAACAGCGTAGCGAGCGATCATCCCTAAGGTGGTGGATTTACCTCCTCCCGCTGCGGCAAAAATTCCAATCCGTTGTCCTCGCCCTGCTGTTAAGATCCCGTCGATTGCGCGCACCCCCACAGAGATGGGCTCTTTAATCATTTCACGATGGAGGGGATCGGGGGGAGGGTTGATGACGGAATAGGTCTCTTCAACTTCGAGTTCCCCCTTTGTATCGACATCTAGGGGTTGACCGAGGCCGTTAAGGACACGTCCTAAAAGCTTGGGCCCTACTTTGATATGAAGGGGTAAACGGGTAGGGATCACTTCAGAGGAAGGACCGACTCCATACATTTCACCGAGGGGAGAGAGAAAGACCTCTTCTTTAGTAAATCCGACAACTTCGGCAATGAGGGGCTCCCCCTCTCGTTTGATGAGACACACTTCTCCCATTTTAACATTCGGGATAACCGCCCGAATAAGCATTCCCACAATTTGGGTGATTCGTCCATGCACCGTCGTCAGTTCGATATCTTCCAAATGTCCAATGAGCTTATTAAAATCGGGGCCATGGTGCATAAACAGAGGTCTCCTATCTATTTTCGATTATACCGATTGTAGGATCTTTAGGGAACCAAATTATTAATGATTGTTAATGACAATGATTTCATTTCTTCAGCGAGGCGGCAATCTTGGGTTCCTCTTTTTAGAGAATTATCTTTAAGAATTTGGCGTTTGCTTTCTAAAGCAAATGTAAGCCCTATTTCCCCCTGAAAATTAAATCTAAAAAGGGTATCGTAGGATGCTATTCCAGCCAGATAACCTAAACCGAGAAATCGTCCACTTAAACGCACTTTACCTCCAAACGCGTTGCGGCTGTGCTTTCCCTTATAATAATAAGGGCCAGCTGCTAAGAAGAGCTTCACAAAATCATGAGAATATAAGCGGGCCTCAGCTTCTGCATCCATCCCCCACAAACTCCGCTTAGATTTTTCTTTGATGTGCGAATGGCAATCTTTGGATCCAATAGGAAGATGCCCATTCACGCGAAAGTTCCACAGGCGTCCTAGAGCTTCACAGCCTATCCCCAATTGATTAAAATGATGCGTATTGTTGCGTCGGTAGTCATAAAAAAAATTTGCGCCGAAAGCAAAGCTCGAAGCCAAATGGGGATAACGAAACCCCATGCCCATGTTAGCGGCAGACCTTCCATTGGTAAAGCGGTGTCCCCGCACATCTAAGAAAAGAAGGGCATCTTGCAGTGAGTAGGGGGTCCAAAAAAGGTCAATACTCGAATACCCTTTATCGTAGCCAACTCCGCCTCCTTCAATATGGCGGATACCTAAACGGAGGGGATGAATACTTAATTTGCAGGTAGAATCATGACTGGTTTCTTCTCCATGAGAGATGTTGAAGAAATAGAGTCCCAAGAAAAAGAAAAGAGCAAGACGCTTTTTCATAATTATTATCAATAGGAAATCCATGCAAGATGAGATAGAACCATTAGAGTTGGATATTAAAGAGGGTTTTAATATCGCTGACGGCTGTGCTCAGGAGAACAGAAGAGTATTCGAGTTCTTGCTGGGCTTTAGCCAGTTTGACCTGAATGAGAAGAAGATCTCCGGGGTTCATGGCCTGTCCATTCATATTCAGTTGTTGAATCTGATCTTGAGCATTGGCCAGCTGTGTTTGACCGTCCGTTAAGAGACCTAAAAACTTATTGATGGGACTTTGGCGAGAAAGTTGAGTAACCGGGGGACCGGTATCGACTCCTGTTTTACTGGCAGCCGCTCGAATGAGTTCATTCGCATTGGTTAGTTTATTTCTCAGAAGATATTTTTGTGACTGGCGGAGGTTAAGGTTTTTATTATTAAGCTGATTGGATAAATCACCAAGGACAGATGAGGTGCTATTCATCTGACTCATCACCGATTCATGCGTCGGGCCAGCTGCAGCTGCGTGGCCCTGACCTGCTAAATCGAAAGGAGAAACGCCTTCAGACTTTCCTGAAGCGCCCTGAGGTCCACCTTGTTTCATATACGAGTCAAAAGACTGGGAAGGCTTAGGCATTTGCTCTTCGCCAGGCTGAATAGACTTCGCTGGACCTATATTGGTTGTGGGAGAGATATCCTCTGATCTATCTGCCATTATCTAACACTACTTGCGTTTGACATCAGCAGGTCCACCACCAGCTTTCTTCACAAAGTGCTCCACAAAATCGAGAGTGGTATTAGCCACTTTTTTCACTTGTGAATCGGAAGCACCTTTAGCCGATTTCTCAAGAAGCTTTTCCCCTTTAGCCACTTGGTCGGGCGTTAGAGAAAGGGCGATTCCTAAGAAAGTTTGAGCCATATCATTGTCAGGCTCTTTAGCTAGCACCTCTTCGAAATATTTACAAGCTGCTTTGAGCTCCAGCTTGTGCAGATGCATATAACCCATTCCTACCTTAATCAGGGAGTTTTCTGGGCGCAAGAGTTCACAAGCCTTGAAAAGCTTCACAGCAGCATCTTCATCGGCTTGGTTAATTGCGATAAAACCCGCCTCTAAGAATAGAAAGAAGTCATCGTCATATTTTGATAGATCTTCCATGATCATTAGTCCTTATGGTAGTATCCTTTCGTTTCTCCTTATGCCAAATAGAAAAATTAAGGCAAAGCATTAACTTGATTTCTGGTTACGCACAGAGTTATTGATCATCGAATTGACCTGAGAGATCAAGTTCGAAATCGAATCTCCAACCTGTGTTACTTGTGACATCGAAAATTGCAAAAGCAGGAATTTACCTGGTGTCGCGGCACTTAAGCGTGAGGCCACGTTACGAACCTGGCAAACGACCTGCGCTTGCAAGTATGAGTACTTCTTAATAAGTGTATAAAATGTTAATGATACCGGATGTGCGGTCATCGTTCATTCACCTCTCTTTAAATGAAACTTGATTACTTGCGAGTTGTTCTTTTCACAACGCGTTCTAGGGCTGCATATGCTTGAAGCAAGACGCCGCATTGATCAAAGTTTTCTGAAGCTTTACCTTCACGGAGTGCAGATTTAAGCTCATTTGACCGTTTGTCGATTTGACCCAGTATTTTTTTCGTTTCGGAGTCGCTTTTTTTGAGTTGTTTTTCTAAATCGAACTCGAAACGCTTCGGCTCTTTATTTTCTAATCCGAACATTGCCCATAAACCTCAATGTTATATTTCTTTCCTTATGGCTGATTGTAGTTAATCTTATATTTTATGCCATCTTTTTCGAGAAAAATTGTATTTTCTTGCATACTTGTTATTGTCATACCATCTAAGTTGTCACCTTTAGAAAGGATTTTTCCATTGATAACAACATATTGGCTAAGGTTTCCATACTTGGAACTTCCCGTTACTTTATAATTGGATGAGATGTCCACAATTTCGCTAGTCGGTTGTGAAAAGACCACGAAATTTTTTACCATCCTTACCCCTTTAATTTTTTTCAAACCCGCTACAATTTGGTTAAAATCCTTTTCTTTATTGGAAGGGACACGACCCGCTAACACCAGCTCTCCGTTGGCAAATTGAAAGGTTACATTCACAAAGTTACCTTCCAAAAGAATGCTTTGGATCTGAGCTTCGAGGGTATTTTCTACAACCACTTGATTATCGAGTCGATCGAGGTAGGGGAAGTTGAGATTCATATACTCGGCTAGTTTGACCGATTCATCAGAGGTTTGAACATACCCGCGCAAGACAAAGTGACCGGGGATAATAGAGGTCAGGTTGACCCCACGCCAGGTTGCATTTCTCATCAAAAGAGCGTTGGTATTTTCCCAAACCAGCTCATCAATAATGACATTGTCTTCAATGGAGTTTAGAAAGGTGAGGGATTTGAGTAAGTAGATCATTTCTTGGTGATCCACCTCAGTCATCACATGACCTAGAATAAAGATCTTTCCGTTCGAGGGGTTATAGGAAAATTCGACTTCAGGAAAGCTTTTAAGAGCTTGCCCAATTTGTTGCGATTCATCTGCTGCTGAAATCGAGACAGACTCACTTTTAAACAGACTAAATACGCCGCCAAGAGCCAATATCAAAAAGAGGGCGAAGATTCCCGCTAGGACAAGATGGCGGATAGGAATCACCATTTTTTTCCAGTTTTTCTTAGCGACTTCTTCAGCGGGGACTTCTTCCTCTTCTTTCTCTTTCTTGACTTCGATGCCTCCGTAGAGCATCTCCATTCCAGAGACAGGGGAGACGATGGTTTCACGCGTTTGCTGTTGATCGATCACTAAAAAGGAGGTCGTTCCTAAAGCAACGAGATCTTGTGTATTCAGCTCAGTTGGCTGGGTGATTTTTTGCCCATTGATATAAACCCCATTTAAGCTACCCAGGTCCTCAATCGTCACCACACCAGCAGCACTAGCCGAAACCTTGGCATGTTGAGCCGAGACACTTAAATCTTGAAAGAGGATATCGCACGTTTTGGGGTCTTTCCCCACAACAAAAGTTGTCCCTTCGAAAATCCCGAATTCGGCACCGGAGTTGGGACCTGAAATCACTTTGATAATCCATCGGGCATCTCCCGTTCCACTAAAAGCAAGAGCCCCTAAGTCTTCAGATTCTTCATAGATCGTGGGGGTTTCCACCTCATCTTCAGAGGGGGTCTTTTCTTTTCTTCCCGTTTCAGCAGGATCCTTGAGGGTAAAATGAAAAATGTCGCTTCCGATTTGAACAGCATCCCCTTCTTGTAAAGTCACGGGTTCTTCGATTTTTTTCCCATTCACACTTGCAGGATTGACAGCGCTTAAATTTTCGAGAACATACCCTTCAGAAGTTAAACGACAGATCACATGTTTGCGTGAAACCATCGGATCTTCGAGAACTTGATAAGAGACGTCAGGATCACGACCAATAATCCACTCTTCGCCCTCTTCGAAGCGAATCACTAAGCCCGCGTTCAGACCTTCTTCGGCAACTAAAAAACCGGCCATTACCTCATTCCATTCCAGTTAGTATTTCTCTAAACATATCAGACGTCTAGAGTTTTACCCTATCTTTTGGAAGATACACGTTTCTTATCTTTTTGACTACAATAATGTCATTGGGTTACCTTTTTTTGGCTTGGAGGTAGTCATGAAAAAGATTGTGTTTTTTTTGCAGCTGCTTTTTTCTTTTCTCAATGCATTAGAATACACTCCTTATGAAGAAATAGCTTACGGCTCTGAACCCAGAAGTTTTGTTGGAGGATGTGTTAACGTCATCACTGGAGATTATGTCGTTAGAGAATATGACTGGGTGGTCCAAGGGCATGAACCTATCCCTATTGAGCGCAGGCACTTATCCAGCCGCGCAAAAGATGATAAGTGGTCTGGGTGGGAATTTTTCTTTAAGCATTTAAAAGCCCAACGCGTAGTGGTTGGTTCTAGTGTTAGTTATGCAGATCGAGAGAAGGTTCAATATGACACTTATCAAATCGTTATTCCAGAGAAATATGGATTTTCCCTTGCTTACAAGGGAACCTTTTTAAAAGAGAATCCTAATGGAGAATATAAAATAGTCGATGAATATCCTCATGCCTTAACTAATTGCTATGCCAAAGAAATTGGTGGGAGATACAGCGCATTCAATAATCGGGTTTATACAGATCCAAAGAATAATAATGTCATTAAGGTTGATGGACCAGGAGGCTTAGAGCGGGCTTATGAGTGCCTTGGTAATAAAGAGGACTTTTATTTAAGATGGGAGCGTTTGCCTAATGGCAATTTCATGCATTATCAATGGCTTAAAATCAACAATGTGTATCGCTTAAAGAGGGTTGTAACAACAGATGCAACTGGAAAAAAGACGTATGCTTGGATAGAGGTTGAACATATCATCCAAGATGATAATCTTCAAAGCATTAAGATTAAAACCAGTGATGCACAAAGCTTAGTGTATAGAATTGTCAATAAAAAAGGGCCCCACATTACTTTTTGGACACTGGAAAAAGTAGAGAGTAGTTCCATCCCCTCAGTTAAATATGAATATTGGGGAAATAAAAAAGAGGGTTACTTCGTATGTGATCGCTACTTACCTGAGGGAAGACGGCTACGTATTGATTACTATCTAAAGGGAGATAACCTTCTTTCAAGGGGAAATATCAAAATTAAGAGATGTTCAGATAAAAAGATCATGCGGGTAAAACGATTAGCCCTTCCGTTGCTAGAGGAGGAAGAGCTACAAACGGTATTCGAGTTTTACTATCATCCAGGAGATTATATTCGCAAAGGAGGAAGAACGACTGTTATCGACCCTTATGGGTATTCCACTCGTTATTGCTATAATGAACACTTTTTATTAACGACTATCACCCATCATTCAAAAAATGATAACGTTTTTTCCGAAGAAGCATTTGAGTGGAAAGAGTATCAACGAGATAAGGGGCATTGGCTTAAAGGAAAAGCTTTTAAGGATGATCAAGGAAACACCTTAAGAAAAACCCAATATATTTATGATAATAAGGGAAATGTCACGCAAGAAATTCTTAGGGGAGATCTTACTGGCTTTGGGAACTTCAATGAGTCCTATATTGTGGAAAGAACCTATAATTCCATGAATTTAGTCACTCAAGAAAACTTTCCCAATGGAAAATCTATTGAATACCATTATGTTCCCCACACAGATTTAGTCGATCAAAAATACATTCTAGACAGAGGGGTTATTAAAATTCGGAATATTTTTGTCTATGAAGGGTCTGTCCTTAAACGAAAGGTGATTGATGATGGTAGTCAGAAAAATCCTCAGGATTTAACGGGGGTGACATGTCGGGTAATTGTCGATATTCATCCGAAAACCGTTGGCTCTTTTCTCGATTTTCCTGCAGAGATAGAGGAAAAATATCTTGATCTTAAAACAGGAGAGGAAAAGCTTTTGCGAAAATGCAAAATCCAGAGCTATACACCTTTTGGGAAACCAGAGGAGGTGATCCACTATGATGATGAGGGAAATGAGCGCTACACGATTCACTATTCATATGACAATCAGGGGAGATTGGCGAGTACAACAGACCCTATGGGTAGAATCAAAATATTTAAATATGATCAAAATGATCAGATCATTTTAGAAAGCAATCCAGATTATCCGTATGAAATAGAAAATACTTATAGCGTTGCAGGGCTGCTCACTACAAAACAAGAAAAAGATCGAATCACCCGTTTTAGCTATGATTTCTTAGGAAGAAAACAAGCTGAGATCGACTTTCGCGCGACAGTCACGCGTCATATTTATGATCCTTTTGGCCATCCTATTCAAGACATCAGTCCTGCAGTTGTTGATTTTGAAGGAGAGATAAAGAATCCTCAGATTAAGCGTGTTTTTAATGCTTTAGGCCATCCTATTCGCGAAGAGGATGCAGAGGGGAATATCACTCAAACGTTTTATACTTCTAGAGGAAAACCCTATCGTATTATTTATCCTGATGGAGTAGAAGAATCCTTTCGCTATAATCTTGAAGGAGAACTGGCTTTGCATATTCAACCCTCAGGAACCCAAACCCATTTTACGTACGATTTTTTAAATCGTATGACCTCAAAGAAAGTGGTTGCGAAAGAAGGAGAGATCCTTGCTATGGAGCACTATGAATATGACTCTTTTAATCTTAAGAGAACAATCGCTCCAGATGGGGTAGAGACAGATTATACGTATGATGGTGGAGGACGTAAGATCCAAGAAAAGACGCTTGATCGTACCCAATCGTTTCGATATGACGCGTTAGGAAGGAAAAGTAAAGAGAAGGAAGGCAACTTACGTGTTACGCATTTCTTTTACGACCTTTTAGATCGGGTGTTGGAAGAGAGAGAAGAAGATGTTGAAGGGAATGTTTATGCTTTTACAAGGTATACCTATGATGATTACAGCAATAAAATAGCCATTTCAAAAGAAGTTCAAGTAGGCGATGCTATTCATAGAACAGAATATGACTCTTTTAAACGAATTACTAAAATAATAGATCCAGAAGGGAATAAAACGACCACTAGTTATGATGACTATTATGAAAACTCGCTTGGGCAGAAAGTTTTAAGAAAAACAACGACTCATCCTAATGGGACGTATACAGTCGAGGAATATGATGCATTAGAGCGGTTAGTTTCCCTACAGAAAAAGGGGGCTGATGGAACTCCTTTGCTGGATGAAAAATTCTTTTATGATCTCAATGGCAATAAAAGGCGCCAAGAGAGCACTCTAGATGGCTCAGGTACCAAAATTATCAAAACCTGGAAGTATGATGCAAGAGGAAGAGTCATTGCGTTGATCGAAGCTCCAGGAGATCTTTTGCAAAAAGAGACGACTTATTCTTATACTCCTGATGGATACCTAGAAGTTCTCACCAAACCCGATAGAACGACTGTTTCTTATAGCTATGATGGATTAGGAAGGCAAACGGTAGTAAAAACCTCTGACGGAACATGTCACTATTTATTCAAATATGACCTCATGGGCAACCTTATCGAATCTTTTGATGGGATTCACAAGAGGTGTACAATCCGGAAATATGATCATTTTGGCAACCTTTTACAGGAAACCCTTGCCAATCATTTGACTTTAGATTCCACCTACGATGCCCTTAATCGTCGGACACGGCTGACATTTCCTGACGGCTCTTTTGTTAACTATATCTATGACCCTTACCATCTCATTTGTGTCCAACGTTTTCAGGCATCACGAGAGTTGTTGTACGAACATGTGTATAGCGATTATGATCAAAGTCACAACCTGCTTCAAGAAGAGCTTCTGGGGTCTTTAGGCTCTATTTATCATCGAATAGATCTCTGTAGCCGACGGATTGCTACAGATACTCCTTATTCCTTAGAAGAAATTCTTGATATTGATCCCAATGGAAATGTTAAAGAGTACTATCGTCTAGCAGAATCTAAAGAAGAGTTTTATACCTTTGCTCATGATGATCTTGATCAACTTATCTCTGAAACAGGACCCATTGAAAATGATTACACGTATGATTCTCACCATAATCGCTTAGAAAAGAATCTATCTGAATATGCCTACAACTCTCTTCACCAAATCGTTTCAACCTCTGAAGCTACCTATACTCACGATCCTAATGGCAACCGAACAGAATGGATCACTCCCCAACAGATTGTTTCTTATACATATGATGGATTAGATCGCCTCGTTCAAATGCGTTTAGGGGATCACTCGATTCGGTTCACCTATGACTCATGGAATCGCTCTCATACTCAAGCTCTTCACCTACTTAAAGATGGAGCTTGGCTTCCCATTGAAGAGACTCCTTATCTGTATGATGGGCAAAACGAGATCGACGCTTATCCACACGAGTTACGTATTTTAGGACAGGGAAAAGGGGCAGAGATTGGTGCGACCCTTGCCATTGAAAAAAATGGGACACTTTTTATTCCGATGCATGATCTTTTTGGGAATATCATCGCTCTTATTTCTCCCGATAATACCTTAGTTGAATCTTACCGTTTTTCATCCTTTGGGGAGGAAAAAGTCCCCCTAACACCTCAGTCTTCTTGGCGTTATCAATCTAAAAGAAAAATGACTCACCTTGTCTATTTTGGACGACGCTTTTACGATCCCCAAACTGGGCGTTGGCTCTCACCCGATCCTAAAGGGTTTTCCGAAGGTCCCAATCTGTATCAATACCTTCTAAATTCTCCCCACTTTCGGTATGATTTTTATGGGGAAGTGATCGAAGCGAGCCTTGAGCAGCTCAGCTCTCTTCTCATCCACAAACCGAATTTTGAACAAGAACATGGGTATCCCCGCGCGTATAATTGCGAATACACTTCCCATGAGGGGATTCATGAACTCCAAGGTCCAGCGATC
>JAKQGT010000342.1 GCA_029556005.1 Chlamydiota bacterium
GGTCCTTCCATTGAAGGAACGCTTCGGCAGGTTTTAGAGCAGATCTATCAAGAACCGATCGTCTTACAAGCCGCTTCCCGAACCGACCGGGGGGTCCACGCGGAAGGACAAGTGGTGAATTACCACACCCAGCAATCAAAAGATCTTAACCGGCTTAAAATTAGCTTAAACCAGATGCTCCCAGAGGCGATTCGAGTCCTTTCCCTCACGGAAGAAGAGAGCACCTTTCATCCCACTTTAGATGTGAGAGGAAAGGAATACCATTACCTTGTTTCGACAGCCAAGGTCCAATCCCCTTTTGAGCGTTATTTTGCCTGGCACTATTATCTCCCCCTGGATCTAGATAAAATGGCTCAAGCAGCAGAGTATTTCAAAGGGACCCATGACTTCACCGCTTTTTGTAATCGGATAGAACCCCTCCCTAAAAATCCGGTGCGCACTGTAGAACGCTTAGAGATGTTTCAGGAAGGAGACCGCCTCCGCTTTGAAATTGTGGGAAACCATTTTCTTTATAAGATGGTGCGCAACATTGTGGGAACCCTTGTCTACGTAGGGGCGGGAAAACTCTCTTTGCAAGCAGCACAGGACTTAGTGGCAACAAAAGACCGCACACAGGGGGGGATCACCGCCCCCGCTCACGGACTTGTCCTAAAACGGGTCCTCTACAACAGTTCGGGAGGCTGACGCACATACCAGTACTGCTTTCCATAATTATAGGAAAGCTGCTCCCCTTTTTGAATCATCTTGAGGGCAATAAAAACCAAATGGAAATACCCTTCATGATAGACATGAACAGGCTTTAGATTGGGCTCATAACTATGGTTGATAAAACGGGTTAAATTACCCGCCGTGGCATCGATGACGTAGCTACGCTCCAGCTCATCTAGAATGGGATATTCATAGCAGTAATTATTTTGCGGTGTGGAGTAACGTTGATCATTTTTTCGCACATGCCCTGTATACTCTCCTACATAGGCCCCTTCCAGAATGATCTCTTCTGCAAAGAGCCCATACCCCAGCTTCCCTCCCAAATCATGAATGGAGACTTCAGGAATATAGGCAGCATCGATCTGGTCGATGAACCGCTTGCCCAGCTCTTTTTGCTCCGGCGTGACAGAAACTCGGAGCCCTTTTTGATAGACCTCGATCGGATCTTTAAAAATATTTTGGGGAAGATGCTTATACCCGAGTCTTTCCTCGAGCTCATCAATCGTATAACTCCCCCCATCCGGGTATAAATCAAATCTCCGCGCCATAATCTGGACTCTAACAAAACCTTTGGTTATACTCAAAGAACTTCCAAAATGGGTTTTGGATAAGCGCGCAAGCTTCCAGAATATGAGAACGATGAGGTCATTAAAAAAATGCATGGCGCTACTTTTGGGGTTGGCGAAAACCCCCTTTTTGAAGTTGTTGAGTATGTAAAAATGGGTCCTAATACATGATATCAAGAAATGATCCTTGCTGGTGTGGGAGTGGTAAAAAATGGAAAAAATGCCACCACCCTTTTCACGCTCCAGAGGGATTCGAAAGACAGAAAGAGAAATACTTCAAAACCTACGAAATTGTCTTGAAAACCCCTGAACAAATCGAGGGGATTCGCTATGCATGTCAACTAGCAGCGACCATTCTCAAGAAGGTTTGCGCTAAGGCCCAAGCAGGAGTGACTACAAATGCCCTGAATACCTATGCTATGGAGCTCCATACAGAGGCTGGAGCCCGCCCCGCCCCTCTTGGGTACGGCTCTCCCCCCTTTCCCAAAGCCATCTGTACCTCCCTAAATGAGGTGATCTGCCACGGGATTCCCAATGATACTCCCCTTGTGGAGGGAGATATCCTGAACATCGATGTCACCTGTATCTTAAACGGATATTATGGAGACTGTAGTGCCATGGTTATGATTGGCACAGTCTCGGAAGAAAAAGAACATGTCGTCAACGTCTCTTATGAATGCCTCATGCGCGCTATCGCGATTTTAAAGCCAGGCATCCTCATCTCTGAAATTGGACGTGTGATCGAAGATTATGCCAGCGCAGAAGGGTGCTCGGTTGTGAGTCAGTTTGTAGCCCACGGCGTAGGACTAGAGTTCCACGAAGCTCCCCAGATCCCCCACTGCTATAATAACCTCCAGATCCCCCTCACTCCAGGAATGACCTTTACCATTGAGCCTATGATCAATGCTGGAGTGCGCTCAGGCATCATTGACCCTAAAGATCACTGGACAGCCCGCACAACAGATGGCAAGCCCAGTGCGCAATGGGAACACACCGTCCTGATCACCGATGAGGGGTACGAAATCCTCACCCTTCCCAAACTCTAACCTCTAAATATTTTATAGCTAAATTTATTTAAAATTGGGA
>JAKQGT010000310.1 GCA_029556005.1 Chlamydiota bacterium
CCCGATGTGGACGCAATTCATTATCTTCCCCTCGATTTTTCCTGGATTATTAAGTCCTTTGTGCGGATGATTCAGCCCCAGCTTTTGATCTTAGTGGAAGGAGATTATTGGTATAATCTGATGCGAGAAGTTAAACGCGGGGGAGGGAAAATCGCAGTAGTGAATGGAAAAATGTCAGAAAAATCCTTGAAGCGGTATCACTATTTTAAATCCCTCTTTTCCTTTGTTGATCATTTTTGTTTGCAGGGGGAAAGTTATCGCGAGCGGTTTTTAAAGCTTGGCATCCCTCCTGAGAAAATGACGGTTACTGGGAATTTAAAGTTTGATATTTCTTTGCCAGAGATGGGGGATCTCTCACACTTTAGAAAAGAGCTCCATCTTGAGGAAGGGGATCGGGTGATCACGTTGGGGTCTACTCATGAAGGGGAAGAAGAGCTTCTCATGAGGAAGATCAAGCCCTTGCAGCAAAAAGATCCTCATTTAAAAGTCCTTTTAGTTCCGCGTCATCCAGAACGCTTTGCTCGTGTAAAAAGCCTTCTGGCTCACTATCCCCAAACTGTTTTGATCGATAAAATGGGGGTGCTCTCAAAATGCTATTGCATTTCAGACTTAGCAATTATTGGAGGGAGTTTTGTAAATGGAGTGGGAGGACATGATATTTTTGAGTCTGCAAAAATGGGGGTCCCTACCTTATTTGGTCCTTACATGTATAAGCAAGTGGATCTAACCCAACTGATTACCCAGTCAGGAGCTGGAAAAATGCTTTCTTTAGAAGCCCTTCTCCCCACTCTAGAGGAACTCCTTTATAACCCCCATTTGCGACAAGAAATGGGAGGGAAGGGTATACTGTGTGGACAAAAAGCAATGGGATCGGCTCTCCGCACATGGAAGGAGATCGCTTGTATGTTAGATTATTAATTAATCTTTGGAGGGTTTTTTATTATGACGTCAGAGGCTTCTACACCTGCATTCAGCTGGGACAAAGTGCTCATTCTTCCCCCAAGCTGGAATCATTCTAAGGGGAATCAAGTGTTACACTTTTCATCCGGTAACAAACCTTTTACCCTCGATCAGGGGGCAATGCAATTTGTGACAGACTATCTATCTGAAGCCACTCCCTTGACTTCTGATGCGGCAGTCATACGATTTGCATCTGATCAGGTCTCTCTTGAAGGAGCCTATTTGGAAATGGGGGTTTGCACAGGTAAAACCATCAATTTTATCGCTGCCCTCAACCCCAGTCAGAGGATTCATGGGTTCGACTCTTTTCAAGGGCTCCCTGAAGATTGGAATAGGGGGGATAAAAATTGCCTTAAAGGGACCTTTGCTTTTCTTGATCCAGAAATGCTTCCCTATGTTTTGCATAATGTTCAATTACACAAAGGGTGGTTTCATGAAGTTTTACCCCAGTTCCTGTCTGAAACCCTCCAAGCTCAGTCGATTGCATTTCTTCATATTGATTGTGATATTTATTCTTCTACAAGAGATGTTTTCACCCTTTTAGGAGATAACATTATTCCAGGAACAGTCATTGTTTTTGATGAACTCTACAATTACCCAGGATGCGAAGAACATGAATTTAAAGCTTTTCAGGAGTTTCTTAAAAGGAAAGGGTATCGAGCAAAATATCTGGGATACAACACAAATCATGAGCAAGTTGTTGTAAAAATCATCCTATAAATAAAGTCTAATCAATGACTTAATGGTAAGATAAAGAGTAGCGGTACTCGGACTCGAACCAAGGACCTGCAGGTAAAGAAAAAGTAATTTAGATTTCTTGCTATGGTTTTCAGAGATTATCTCCCTTTTTAATAGATCCGAAAAACCTTGCCTATTTCTGAGGTTATGTAACTATCAGTAAATTGTTGTAATAAATCGCGTTGCTTTCTATAACCTTCTAATATGAAAGCATTTTATCGTATCTTCTTATGCTTATGCCTACCTGTTTTGCTTCTGCAACCAATGCATGTATATTCACATGAGTTGACTACTTTCTCCACCGCCGAAGGGAAAGAGTTATATGTTCCAAAAGATGCCTAAGGAATGTTCAACCCTTGGGAGCTCTATAAGGTTGAAAATTTCTCTTATGAGCGGATATTC
>JAKQGT010000316.1 GCA_029556005.1 Chlamydiota bacterium
TCATTGGTGTGCAAAGTGCTTAACACCAAATGCCCCGTTAACGACGATTGGATGGCGATCTCTGCCGTCTCCCGATCCCGAATTTCTCCAACCATAATCACATCAGGATCTTGACGGAGAATGTGGCGGAGACCTTTAGCAAAGGTTAAATCTATTTTTGGGTTCACTCCGATCTGGGCAATCCCTTGGAGTTTGTACTCCACGGGATCTTCAATCGTCATGATATTCACTTCTTGAGAATAAATCTCTGTAATCGCACTGTAAAGCGTAGTGGTCTTTCCACTCCCCGTAGGGCCTGTGACTAGGATAATCCCTTGATTTTGGTGTAAATACTTACGAAAGGTTTCGATCTCTGCCATTCCAATTTTATCGAGCCCCAAAAGGATATTGCTCTTATCGAGAATACGAAGGACAATGCGCTCACCATAAACCACAGGAACAGTACTGACACGGAAATCAATCTGCCTTCCTCCCAAAGAAAGCTTGATCCGCCCATCTTGTGGAAGGCGCCGCTCGGCAATATCCATCTTAGCCATTACTTTAATCCGCGTCAGGAGCTGCTTCTGCAAATCGGGAGGGGGTGCATGACGAAACTGGAGAACTCCATCAATCCGATAACGGATCGCCATCTCATTTTCTAAGGGTTCAAAATGAATATCGGAAGCCCCTTGCTGAATGGCTTCAATGATGATCATATTGAGGAGGCGAATGACGGGGGAGTCTTCCTGTTTTTCTAAAAGATCGTACTCATCCTCGCGTTCTTCTAAAAAGAACACTCCTCCCCCTTTTTTAAGCCCTTCAATGTAATTGGAAGCTTCCCGTTCTCCCTGGTGATAACATTTTTCAATCGCCTCTTCGAGATGCGTTTGAGGACAAAAGATTTCTTCGACTTCACACTCTGTCAAACAGCGAATTTCTTCTAACACTTCTAAATCATAGGGGCGCGAAATGGCAACAATCAGCTTCCCCTCTTTTTCTGCTACGGGGAGGGCCAGCTTTTGTTTCACAAAAGAGTAAGAGAGCTTTTGTACCTTTCCTTTCACAAAGGGATATTCAGATAGATCATAAACAGTCTCTAGTCCAAACCGTTTAGCAAAAACAAAATCTTCACTTTGATTAGCCATCGACATGTCCAAAAAGAAGCTTCAAGCTATTATCAAAAAGGCGCTGTTTTTTCTTTTTCTTTGCCTCTTGAATACGTTCTAAAAACTCGGGGAGATCTCCGGGTCTTTTAATCAATTGTTCATAACGAAGCCTTTCTAAATCCCCCTTTGCATCAAATACGATATGGGGAGTAATAAAAATAAACATCTCCGTCTTTTCATCTGTCATCCGCGAGTCTCCAAAAAACTTTCCAATACCTGGAAGTTCTCCTAAGAAGGGAAGTTTACTGCTGGAATCTTCTGCCGTTTTTTCCCTAAGACCTCCTAAAATCACTGTCTCCCCATCCGTCACACGGACATGATTTTCAATATGGCGACGGCTTACAGGAGGGCGGTCTGTCTGTGTTGTTTTCTTGATGGTATCAAAAGTGATATTGGTTTCAAGAGTGACAAAATGTTTTTCATCATCGGGAAATTCAGGATCGTGAATGGTTGGGGTAATAACCACCGTTGTTCCATATTGGGCGCGGGAAAACTGAGGCGTAAAGGCGATTCCCTGATTCGTATCGATGGGGGCCGCACCCATATCAATCGAGATCTCCTCAACCAAGGAAATCTGCGCCGGAGTTTGATTTAATGTTGTCACGGAGGGAGCCGCATTGATGCGGACATCTTCTTGTGCCATCAAAAAGTTGTACGCAATATCAAACGCAGGCCAAAAATGATTCGGTTTCTTCCGGAAAATAAAGAAGTCGACAATTCCGCGATTCGCAAGGCCGGGGGTGGTCTCATAACGGAGTCCTGTTTGATGGGTATCTGTTGCAGCAGAGCCCAATCGTAACAAATTGAGCCCAAAATTGTTTTCATTTTTAATCCGTTTCTCAAAAAGAAGGACTTCGATTTGGACCATTTTTTTGGGAATATCGAGCTTTTGAATGAGTTCCTTGATTTTGCTTAAGGTGTCACGTCTCACCACCATCAGGATTGAACCGGTTTTCGGATAGGGGATAAAATTGGTGGTATAGGATTTTTCTTTCTGCGCTTCAATGGTTGCCCCTACAGCAGTTGGGGGATGAACCACAGAAGCATAGGGAGGGGGGCCATAAGTAGGAGGAGAGAGTTGGGGTGGAGGAGGATCGGGTTCGAGGGAACGTGTGGGAGGAAGGGGATCAAATTCTGGTTTCGGTGTTTGTCCCTCAATCCCTGAATAAACCAAAGAAGTATAGACCTTTTCAAGAACCTCAGCCATATCTAAGGGATCGCTATGGCGACAGGTATACCAAAAAACAGTCATTTCCATAGGGTCTTCAATTTGCCCTTCCGTTTCGTGGACAAGTCTTTCGGCACGCTCCACCAAATCCTTTGGACCAATGAGGACCAATGAGCCCTCTCCTTTTAAGGGTAAGATGATGAGATCATCTCCCTCTCCTTTTGTGAGTCCTACACGGGGCTTTTGGGTAAGGTCTCCAAAATAAGCCTTTAGGATTTTCTCCATCTCATCGGGTTTGATGCGAGACATTGAGAGAACGCGCGTCATTTTTTCGTTGTCTTTCTCCCAAACAGCTTCATATAGGGAGAGAAGTTTTTCGACTTCTTCTTTGGAAGAGATGATCGCAATTTTGTACCCCACTTGATAAACAAAGGTCATTTTGGGATCACGGAAACGCTCAAAAAACTGAGAAACACCCTTAATACGCTCTGGGGGCGGAGAAAAAACATAAGCCACCCGTGTTTTGGGGGGAATGCGCATGAAGTCGCGGGGATCATTTAAAATGTGATCGACAGCCACTAAATCTTGCTTAAGGATGTAAAGCTGACGGGTATAGGAGTTAAGTTGTTTCACTCCAATCCCGTTATGGGAGAGGATAATTTCTAGAAGGTCACTCCACGATTCACGGGGAATGGGGACCCCAGAGTGGAGGTTGAGTTTCATCGCTAAGACTTCGGGGGGAACAATATAAAGATAGTCATTAGAGCCATATTCCATGATGAGCTGGGAAAGGGTGGTTTCATCTTGATCCCAAAGGGCATACCCCTCATCTTCTTTCTTCGACTCTGTAACGGCTAACTCATGCCACTCCTTTTCAAGCTCTCGAATTTCACTCCGAATCTGATTCACCTCTTTCAAGAGGTCGTGATAGTCCTCTTCTTTTGCCCCCTCTTTATGGTACTCGTTGACAAGTTCATATTTTTCATCCATTTGAGAACGGAGTCGACGGAGCTGAATGTTCAGTTCATTTAAGAACGTGCGCAGCTCTTTCTCATCTTTCTGCAAGCGGAAAGAATCGCGCTTTTCTTCAATAGTCTGAGCACTTAAACACAGTGTAAAGAGTAGTAATAATAAAACCTTATTCTTCACTGGTTATTCCGTAATCGTCTATGGGCTCACTTCTTTTTCTGGATTTTTGAATGGGCCGTCTTATCTTTCGTTTTTGAATGGGTTCCTCATCCGGGGTTGCTGGTCGAATTTTAGTGGATATCGACTTTTTTGTGGGAGGAGAATGTTCACCTCCCTTTGGATGAGCAAAAGGAAGTCTTACACTTTGCATCTGAATACGCATAGGATCGAAGAGGGTTCCACAGAAAACAGGTTTTCCCTCTACCTTTTCAAGGCCATCAAAAACAAAAAGCTCTCCTTTTACCTGAAAGTTTAGTACAGCTTCTACCTCCGTGAGACTTTTTAAAATGGTCCACCCC
>JAKQGT010000016.1 GCA_029556005.1 Chlamydiota bacterium
GTGCGGTGATAAAGAGGGGTTTCCAAAGGGAGAGAAAAAGGGACTTCGACGACATGGATCGCCGTCACATCAGCCCCATGGACTTTAGCAATTTCACAGGCCATTTGAACTGTCTCGGTTTCTCTTCCCCCTCGGGTCGGCACCAGGATGTGTTGATAGCGTGAAGCTTTAAATTCAGGGATTTTAATTTTTTCGATTTCCACCTTACCCGTGGGTGCAATGTCTTGCCTGTGACGGTAGAAAAAATACATTAAGAGTCCCAAAATAATCCAAGCAAAGCCTAAGTTTCTTCCATCGGGCTTGGTGACAACCACTAAGATCCATGTCATCAAGGTAGCAAATCCTCCAATGATGGCTGTAATCGGTATCGATGCCTTTTTATAGCGAATATTGAAAGGAACCCTAAAAGGGCGTTTCATATCGGGGTATTTGATCCGAATCGCAATAATAGAAACGTGGGTCATGAAAAAGGCAAGCATCGCTCCAAAGGTATAAAGATCTGCTAAGAACGTCAGTCTTCCCCTTGAGGCAACAAGGATAATAGAAGCTAACACGGCAAAAATCGCTAAGGAGACATAGGGGGTTTTATACTTTTTGTGTAATTTATAAACTGTTCGCGGGACTTGGTAATTTTCCCCCATATGAAAGGAAAGGCGAGAGGCTCCCATGAGCCCTGCATTTGAAGCGACAAATAAGATAATCGCCGCTAAAAGGCCGACCCACCCACCCAAAATTTTTCCTCCAAAAGGAAACTTTGAGATAATTCCCGCGATCGGATTGTCCAAATAGGTACTTCCCAATTCTTGAGGAGAAACGGCTGATAAGGCAACAACGGAGATCCCAATATAGACGAAAAGGAGCATCCCCATCGCAAGCATCATCGCCCGTGGAACCGTACGCGCCGGGTATTTGGCTTCTCCGCTTAGCTGCGCCATCGATTCAATCCCTGTGTAGGCAACCATCGCCATGGTCGTCCCTTTTAAGAATTCTCCCCAAGAGGGAGACCAAGGAGATCCGGGGATGCCGATGCGAATATGATTCCAAAGATCGGGGATATTTAAAAACCAGATGGCACCCGCAATAATAATCAAAACCTGCGTTGAAAGCGTCATGGTTGTTAAAAACCAACTCATCCGTGCGGAATTTTTTGCACCAAAAAAGTTGATCACAAAAAGGATGGCAATCACTCCCACCGAAAACCCAATTTTTACCCAGGGAAGCATCAGAACAGGGAAGAAAAATCCTAAGTAAGGGCCGATAGAAAAGGCCGATATCGCAATGGTGACAATAAAGTCTAAAAGGAGTCCCCACCCCGCAATAAAAGAAATGAGATCATTAAAAGCATGTCTTGCAAAAGAGGCCGATCCTCCCGAGTCACGTAACATCGATGTCAACTCAGCATAAGAAAGTGCTGTACAGGCAAAAACAAGTCCCGCAATCAGGAGGGATAGAGGCGTTGCTCCTAAAGCAAATAAAGCTGTAATCCCTAAAGCATAATAAATCGAAGAACCCAAATCGCCGTAGCCTACGGCAAAAAGATCCCCTACGCCCAAGACCCGTTTAAGAGATCCCTTATCGATTTGAGAAATTTTTGACTGCTTTTCCGCATGTTCCTTCATAAAAAATGTATATGAAAGGAAACAAGATAAAATGCAAATACTTATCCTCAAACAGAGGTAGCTAGTGGTCCTTAACAAAAATTCTTTGAGTTATTTCAAGCGTGAAAGCTCGCTCAAATCATCGACCGCCAGGCTACGCAAGTTCATCCGTATTAATGCAATACGAATGAACTTGCGTTCGGTGATTTCAGCGGCTTTGACGCCGAAATTACCTGAAGAATTTTTGTTAAGGACCACTAGAATGATAAAAAACTTTTGGACAAAAAAATCCTCG
>JAKQGT010000035.1 GCA_029556005.1 Chlamydiota bacterium
GCGCAGTCTCCATACAATCAGGAGCAAAAATAGCGTAAGCAATGTACTGGATGGCGTAAACAAGGACATTGATCAAAGGGATAGAGTAAAGAGCTGCTAGTGCAGTATGACCAAAAGCCCAAAAAGAGTAGTAGCAGAGAGCATCAGGATCTTTTTCAGCCTGGTGAAAATAATGCGTTGCACGTGCAAGATGCCATTCCCTTTCACAGTCTACACCCTCCCAAAGAGAGGGGTCTGGAAAGGGAGCACCTAAACTTAGGATAAGCGGTTGTCCCATCGCCAAAAATTATGGCGAAAAATTCGTTAATTTACAAAAGCTTTTCGTCCGCTATTTTTCTTTTGGAAGATGAGGGTTTGTTCAACAGAGTGGAGTTCAATAGAGTCTCCACTTGCGATCTCCCCTTTTAAAATAGCATTCGAGAGCCTATTGACCACCGTATGTTGAATCAGGCGTTTTAAAGGACGCGCTCCAAAGATCGGGTCATACCCCTCTTTGGCAAGATAGGTGAGAGATTCGGGACTCCACTCTAGGGTAATACCGCGCTCTTCTAAGCGCTTTTTCACGGCTTCGAGCTGAATGAGGACGATTTTCTCCATATCTTTTTCTTGCAAGGGTAAGAAGGGGAGAATTTCATCTAAACGGTTGATAAACTCGGGACGAAAATGACTTTTTACGATGGGATCAACGATTTTTAAAACGGCCTCTTTGGAGAGGGCTCCTTGGTGGCTCAAGAGTTGTTCACTTCCCAAATTAGATGTCATGATAAAGAGGGCGTTTTTGCAATTGACTGTGCGCCCTTTGCTATCGGTGATCCGTCCATCATCAAAAATTTGGAGCAAGATATTAAAGACGTCACTGTGAGCCTTTTCCACTTCATCTAATAGGACAACAGAATAGGGGCGACGTCTTAAGGATTCCGTTAGTTGCCCTCCTTCATCATAGCCGACATATCCTGGAGGTGATCCGATGAGTTTAGAGACACTATGCTTTTCCATATATTCCGACATATCGAGGCGGACAATGGCTTCTTCTTGGCTAAAGAGTTCTTGGGCTAAAGCTTTCGCAAGCTCTGTTTTCCCAACACCCGTTGGCCCGACGAATAAGAAAGCACCCATCGGGCGGTTGGGATCGCTTAAGCCTGCACGGGAGCGTCGAATCGCTTCACTCACGGCGGTCACAGCAAACTCTTGCCCTACGACGCGCTTGCTGAGGGTCTCTTCTAAACGGAGGAGGCGATCAGCTTCTCCTTCTAGCATTTTAGTCACGGGAATACCGGTCCATTTGGCCACGATTTCTGCAATCAAATGCTCATCTACTTCTTCTTGAAGGAGGCGATTTTCTTTAGATTTGAGGGCCGCCTCTTCCTTTTGAATCTCTTTTTCTAATGCGGGAATTTGGTTGTAGCGGATCTCGGCGACTTTATTGAAATCGGAAGCCCGTTCGGCTTCTTCTTCTTGAAATCTAAGGTGTTCAATTTTCCCTTTCTTTTTACTGAGCTCTTCGAGGATTTTTTTCTCCTGATTCCAGCGCTCTTTGAGAACACTTAACTCCTCTTTGATTTTGGCGATTTGTTCGCTGAGTTTTTCTGACTCTCCTTTTGAAGTGGGACTTTTCTCCCTTTTTAAGGCCTCTTGTTTCACAATGAGACTGCTTAACTCTCTTTCTTTCGAGTCGATGGGGAGAGGACGGCTTCCCATTTGCATCCGAATGAGAGAGGCCGCTTCATCGATTAAATCGATGGCTTTATCGGGAAGTTGTCGATCGGTGATATAGCGGTAAGAGAGGGTGACCGCTGCATGGAGCGCTGCTTCTGTGATGCGCACCCCATGATAGTTTTCATACCGCTCCTTCAAACCCCGTAAAATAGAGATTGCATCTTCGAGGGAAGGTTCTTCGACGAGCACAGGTTGGAAGCGACGTTCTAATGCTGCATCTTTTTCGATATACTTTTGGTATTCACTGAGGGTAGTGGCTCCAATACAGTGCAAGGTTCCCCGAGCTAAAGCGGGTTTCAGCAGGTTGGCAGCATCCATCGATCCTTCAGAGGCACCTGCACCCACAAGGGTGTGTACTTCGTCAATAAAGAGCAGGGTATGCCCATCACTTTGTTCGATTTCCTTAAGGATTCCTTTCAATCTCTCTTCAAACTCTCCGCGGTATTTTGTTCCCGCAATTAAGCTTCCCATATCGAGTGAGACGAGTTCTTTTCCTTTTAAAGAGTCGGGGACATCTTCTTGAATAATGCGGTGGGCGAGCCCTTCTGCAATCGCAGTTTTTCCCACTCCAGGATCTCCAATAAGAAGGGGATTGTTTTTAGTCCGCCTTGAGAGGACCTGGATCGTTCGTCGGATCTCTTCATCCCGCCCAATGACAGGATCGAGCTTTCCTTCTCTCGCAAGGGAGGTGAGGTTTTTGCAGTATTTTTCGAGTGTTTGCAAACTTGCTTCGCCACTAGGTGAATCCATCTGTTTTCCTCCCCGGATTTCTTGGATTTTTTTCTCTACTGTTTTAAGTGTTATTCCTGATTTTTGTTTCCAGCTTTTAAAGGGATCTTCAGATTTTTCCCAAAATACATAGAAAAAATGGTCACTACTGATGTAGGTATCTCCCCACTTTTGCATGAGGGCGTGAGCGTTATTGATTTGGGATTGAAGGGCCAGATTTAAGGTGGGTTTTTGAGGCTCACCCGAATAACTGGCTAGGCTATTTAGCTTTTGCTTTAAACTTTCCATTAAGGGAGTAGGATCTAGGCTTAAAGCGTGACATAGGGTAGGGAAATACCCTTCGCGATCTTGAAAAAATGCAAAAAGCACATGGTGCTCCGTCACTTCGACATGATGTCGTTTCTCTGCGTCTTGCATAGCGCTAGAAAGAGCGTGCGCCACCGCTTCTGTAAACTGAGGAGTCATGTTATAATCTCCAAGTGTTGGCCGAGCAACCTTAGTTTAAATGAAGAGGGTATTTTTTCAAACTCTTTTTTCAACGCAATTCGCGTTTTTCAGGAACTTTGACTGGCTATGGGGCGGACTAAAACGTAAGACTGAGTTGTTTTATTGATGATTTTGCAAGGGTAAGCAGAATTACCACTTTTTTCTATCATGAGGGGGGCAGGAAAAATCCACGATTGGGAGGTTGTTAGGCTTTGTGGTGCAACTTCCCAGGTGGAGCCATCACTCAAAACAAGGACTTTTCCCCCATGGAGATTGAGATCAACCGTTAAATCTTGCTGCTGTTCTTGCTTTTTTTCTTGGGCAATCACATCCTCAATCTTAAAAGCCAAAAGAGGGCTCATACAAAAAAGAAATAGATAGATAATACGCTTCATAATTTTCTTTTAACTGATAGCGAATTATTCTCAAAAAGAATCTTCAGGATCGGGGTAAAGGGTTCGGAGGGCGTGACTGAGCCCTTTGAGGCAATGG
>JAKQGT010000046.1 GCA_029556005.1 Chlamydiota bacterium
CATCCATCTTCTAAACGGACTAGATGCCCTTGCTTACTCCTCTTCAAATTCAAAAATAAATTTTTTCGCTCAAGGATTCTTTACTGCACTTTTTGCTAAATGCATTTCTTTTGCTGTTGCCTCTCCTATCTTCAAAAATGCTTTCTATTTTGGATCCGTCAATTACGCCCTCTACTGTGCCCTTCAAACCACCGCAGTACCAAAAGCTTACTCCCTGATTAAAAAACCCCTCGGAATTGAAAACCCTCGGACCCTCTTTATAAACCGCCTCTCTCTAACCATATTTTCCGGCGTCCTCTCCTACTATGCAACCCAATCTCTCTTTAGTAAATACACCGAAATCTCCATCTCCCCTAGTTACCTCATCGCCTCAACCCTCTTCAGTCTCCCCTTCTTTTTCACCTGGTCCATCACTCAGCACATCATCTACGACTTTCTGTTCGATATTGACTTCCCTGATGTCGGGCGCGAAATTGCGAGACGAAAACCCGAAGCACAAAAACTCGCTGATCTTTTTCAAGAACTCTTTGCCGATAGAGACAACATCCACATCAACCGACAAGCCATTCAACAACAGATACAACAGGGACTTCTTAACGAAGAAGGAGCGGCCTTATGGAACGCTTTCCCAGCATTTCGCTCTCTGACAAACAACATCTATGCCCTCTGGAAACAGGGAACCTCACCACAAAATATCTTTATCGAAATCCTCTCCTCTCAAATATCGAGCGACGTCATAGATCCCATTATTAAAGCCTTACGCAAAATAGTCACTCCCGATCGTCTCCTGAATGACGGCGCAAGTCTCATCACCCAAGAAGTTCTAAGAGACGCTTCCCCTGAAACCCTAGATGCCTTCAGAACCAAAACACGTGATGCCGAAAAATTCGTTAAAGTTAAAGCCCTCTGCATCTACCTAGTAGGGGATAAAAAAGAGGCAGATCTCCCCTACTTCTTCGGCCTAGAAGCCATCAAACAACTCAGACAGCTCCGCCAAGAACTCTCAGAGAACCCCTTAAGCCAAAAAGCCTATGAAGAGATCCTCCAAAACCTGAATGCCGCCCCCCTAGTCCCCGCTGGCCAAAATGATGCCCTCGACAACCTCGTACGCATCGCCGACACCCCTTACCAAAACTTCTTCAATGAAACCTGCTATGACCAAGCCATCGCCCAACTATAGCTAGATTTGTTTAAAATTGGGATGATTTAGGTGAGAGATTTTTGATGAGTTTTGGCTTCTTAAAATCGAAAACATTGTCTACCAGACAAGGAGAGATTTTAAGAAGTCGAAGGACAACGGAAAGATCCGCATAAATCATCCCAATTTTAAACAACTTTATCTATATTAGGATCTCATTGAAAAAAACTCCCGCAGAATCTAAAATTACGGGATTCACTTGGGGCGTTAGCTCAGTTGGTAGAGCGCAACAATGGCATTGTTGAGGCCAACGGTTCGACTCCGTTACGCTCCAAATCTTCTTTCCATTTATTTCGTTGCACGAATCTGTATAAAAAACCCCCAATCGTCTGGAAAAAACTTGTGTAAAAATTTAGGGATTTTGTCTGTATCATACTGAGTAAGGATAGGATTTGTTTCTACTTTTGCAAACTGACAAAACATCTGTTTTAACTCAGAAACAGTGTAAGCCTTTGTCCCCAGGCTTTCTACATGATTCCAAATGACATCTTTAAAACTTCTCCAAGGCTTTCCAGCAAACAAAGCATATTTAACCCAGAGTTTTAGCGTTTTTAAGGAGCGGCGCCCATATAGCATCCCTATAAACATCCCCCCTTTTTTTAAAACGCGATAGATTTCATTAATGATAAGCTGAGGGTTTTCAGAGTGGTGGATGACTCCCTAAGAATACACTACATCAAAACGTTTATCTTCATAGGGAAGGTTTTCTC
>JAKQGT010000343.1 GCA_029556005.1 Chlamydiota bacterium
CTTAATCGATGGAAAACCCCTCCAGGACTATACCCAAAAATCCCTTAGAGAACAGATTGCTTTTGTCCCTCAAAAACCCTTCCTTTTCTATGACACCATTGCGGCCAATATTGCGTATGGAAATCCCTTTTCTCGAGAGGAAATTATGCAAGCAGCCAAAAAAGCCCATGCCCATGAGTTTATTAAGGATTTGCCCTCTGCTTACGATACGATGCTTGCCGAGACAGGAAAAAACTTTTCTGGAGGACAGCAACAGCGCTTAGCGATCGCACGCGCTTTAGTGAAAAAGGCTCCGATTCTGATTCTAGATGAAGCGACCTCATCCCTCGATGCGATTAGTGAAAGCAATATCAAGATGGCGATTAAAGAACTCCATGGAGAGATCACCCAGATTCTTATTGCCCACCGCTTGAGTACCATTGAATATGCAGATCGGATCATCTACCTCGAAAATGGACAAAAAATAGCAGAGGGCAGTCAAGAAGAACTTCTTGATATCTGCCCTCCATTTCGCTTGCTATGGGAAACCAATTTTCGCAGCGAAAAACAACTCGAACCTGTGTTGTCTTAGGAGACTTCCCAAGCGCCTCCAGGAGTCCTATCCAGTTGCAGTTTCGCAACATCTTTTCTGATTGTTTTGGTGGTGTTCTCGTCTCTAAATGCAGTGTGATAGGCATCTTGGAAAGCGCTGACTCTTTCATGGGCTTGAGGTGCGTAATGGTGTGTGGCCTCTGCAAAAGAAGCGTAGAGTGCAGGGGCCGGTCTTGAGCCATTCACAACAAAGCGCTCTCCATTGGCATAGGCTTGAGCAATAGGGAAGGTTTCATTAAACGAGTGGTAGCCACCGAAGTTCATGAAAGAAGAAATAAGCAACCCAGACTGTAAGACGGTGTCTCTATTTCCAAAGATGCTTTCATCGCTAAGGCAATCGAGCGCTAATAAGATATCAACCGTTCCACCCGAGTGAGCACCAGCAGAAGGGAGGCCATGGAGCCAGCTTTCTCTAGCATAAGTTCCGGTAAGATCCCAACGGTTCACCCCTGTTCCGTGAAAGAAGGCTTTTTCTTTCATCAGATGGGGGAGTCCCGCTTTTTTGAAGGCTTGAGGCATTCTCGCGAGCCCATATTCACTGACGTTTCCTGGGCGGTTTAAATCGTGAATAGGTTGCCCTTCACGCTCCAGTCCTTGACGTCCTCCACTCGCTTTTTCTACCGCTTGATATCGCTCCCAGAGCTCTGGCTGACCGGGAAAACTTTCAGGTCCGTACACTTGTCCAAATCCTAGCCCTAAAGGTCCCGCACTTTGGAGAGGCCTTTTGCCTAAAGATTGCCCATCGATAATGGGAGGTCTTTCTGCGCGTGCACGTGTTTGAGGATTATCAAAAGCTTCGTGACGGAGGTTTTCAACGACAGTAGCATATCTTGTAGGGATGACCTCAACGGAGTCTTTATTTAATACTCGAGCGAGAGCTTCCTGATTGCCTGGAATAGGGGTTAACTCCCTTAAAACGGTTCCGAAGGCGCTGATCATCCGCACTTTTGTTAGCATGTTGTTATGGGTGTAACTAGGATCAGAGCTAGGGAGAGTCAGTTGGCTTTGCAGCCATGTTAATCCTTGGCCCCTATACCAATCTTCTTCTAAATCTGGATGGGTACACCGCCCAATTTGATCTGAAGAGGGTCTCACTTCTTTTAAGAGTTTTTCATCAAAGACTGCTCTAAGGGTTTTCTCTCTTCCATTATGAAGAACCACAGTGTCACCAAGAGAGGTATGATAGATCCGGTCAAGAGCTTCAGATAAATTTCCAGCAAAACGATCCATTGTAACCCCAGCAGCTCCAGGAGATTCTAGAATGCTTAAAGCGGAGCCGATTTCAAAGCACGTCCCTGGAATGGAGTTTAGGGAAGGGTCATAGAGCTTTCCGTGATCTCCCTCCTCAAAAGCAATCACTTTTTTGCTGAGCTTAATGGTTTCTGTTGTGGATTCGATATACTCTTCTGGTGAAGGAAGCTTTGCGGGTGCTTCTCTGCGTTGTTCGATCCGAGGCTCATCTTCGCTCGGCTTTGAGAAGTAGTCATAGGCACATTTAGCTAAGGCTACGGCTGTTACGCCAATTCCTACCGCTATGGCTACCTTACCTGTTCTTGTAGAAGTTGCTGAAGCCCAAGCATTTGAGCATACAGATGAAATGGAATTAAAAATCCCTGAAATCCCCATAAAAATGTCCCCAAATTTATTAAAAATTATAATTATGTATACAAATAATTATAATATAATTTATATTTTTTGTAAAATTTTTATCATATATTTTAGTTGGTTGATTTTTAGTGGTTTAAATAAATATAGAGAGAAACAAATTGATATGATAAAATGGTTGAGAAAATTAATGGGGATGTTTTCGATGATTGCAAAAATAACGCCTACAAGTGACGCTGAGCATATTTCTAATCCATTAGAAGCAAAAGGGTTAGAAATCGAAGATCAGATTGATATTTACTCCCAAGAAAAGCTCTCTACGATTAAAGAGGAGAGATTTCAAAGAGGAAGCGACTTTTATGTTGCCTGTTGTGAAAGCCGAGGAGGGGAGTTTTTCTTCGAAGGGGGAAGGTTTGTAGAGCATTTTGTAAAAGAGGGAGAGCGCAATAGAGCTTTGCAGCACCCTTTCACACGCGAGCCCATCACCTCCTTTGCGGTCTATAAGGCAACCCCGGAGGCCCCAGATCTCGTCTATATTTTTGGTGAGAAAGAGGCTAGACTTCACGTAAACTGTTTACCCATTCTTCTTAGTGATCCCGAACGCTCAGATAAAGAAAGGGGAATCTATTACTTCATGTTAGGAGAGTGTTATGTTCAGGGGAAGGATTGTCATCCTGATATCGACCGCGCGATCTCTTACTTAACGGAAGGAGCGAAACTAGGGAATGATGATGCCAGGCACAACCTAGCCCTTTTATTAAGCGAACAGGGAAAAGCAAGAGAGGCTCTTCTTTGGACAATAAAACCTTGGGAAGGTAGAGAAATACAAGATGTCCCCGTCGAAGGGATTAATGAAATCGCCAACTGTTTTGAACGAATAGGAGAAAAGCATCAAGCCTTTCTTTTTTTCCATGAGGCTGCGTGTCGCGGAAACCCCTATGGTATCGCAAAAGTGATCCGTTATTACGATCAAGGTTTTGGCATTGGACGGGATTTAACAAAGGTGGAAAACTGGAAAGCCTTTATCCCTTCTGAATGGAGAAGTAAAAGTTCTCTCGAGTACTTAAGCCACATTGTAAAATCTCCCCGTTTAGCAAAACTGACAACTCGGTTAGACATTCCAGAAGTTCTCAAAAATTCTAACCGCCCACAATCTCTCCCTAATCCTGAGGATTTTTCAAGCAAATCTTTCTTTTCTAGGATGCGTTCCCTTTTGAGAATATAATTTGAGCTCACGGAGCAATCACTTCGCAACTTTCTAGAAAGGATTGAATTTTTTCTTCGAAAGGGAGAGGAGA
>JAKQGT010000071.1 GCA_029556005.1 Chlamydiota bacterium
GGCCTCTTCAGGATCACGCTCTAAACACCATCCAATTAACCCTACTCGGGGAGGAGCCTCCAACGGATCTATCCCCCGGTTTAAGAGATGAGCCATTTCTACTAAGAACAGCTTAATCATACTATCGGGGTCTTGAAACATCGAAGAGGGCTGCACAGCAACGCTATGCTCACTCGTTACTTGCTCAATCTGAGGGGGGATTCTTAAATTGTCTTCCAACCTTAAGCCAAATTTTTCCGTTAAATAGGGACAGGCAAGAATCTCTTCAATTTTCCTTGAGCAGAGAGGACACTTAGGATTGGATTCAAGCCAAGTATTCAGAGCAACTTTATCAAAAAAATGAAAGCCCTCCAAACTCTCTTCAGGAAGGGTCTCATCAGGAAAAAATTCCCGAAACTTTGCAGGAACAAATACCCCTGCGTTTACACACTCCGCAAACCTTTCATGAAAGGTAAGCTCAGCAAAACGATTGATTTTTTCCGCTTGCTTAATCCCCTCATTACAATCTGTAAAGACAACGATTTCAGGTTGCTCTTGTAAAATGGTGCAGTGAATCCCCTGCACATCTGGAAAAAGAAAATCTAATCTTGATCCCATAAGGGAAACGACTATAGCGCACGATCCGAGTTTCCTCCAAGATCCTTATTCAAATAACGCAAATTCTAGATAAACTCCCTATGAGAACCTTCATCTTTTTGTGATCTTTTCAGGAAAAGCTGCTCGAAGATAGCGTTTTGGCTATCTCCTGCGCAGATTTTTCCGAAAATCTCCTCAAAAATCTAAACCTTCTCATAGGGAGTTTATCTAGAATTTGCATTATAATATTCTCGAATCTTTTTTAAGATGGGTTTCACAACAGTGAAAAAAATCACACAACTCCCCCCTACGATCATTACTATCTTACATGAAGAGAGTCTATTTTGAGGTTCTTCCTCTCTATTAATGGAAGGGGGCTCTTCATCCACAAAAAGACGTCTCCGTACACTTTTGTCGAACATTTGTTTTCTCATGCCAACCTTAGGTGGAAGGCTAGGAGACCCCCGATAGAGAAAATTCCCTCTATTGGATCCCGTTTTTACCCTCTCTTCAAGCTGCCGAATGATGCGGTGTTGCTTAGGGGTATACTGTATCTGATATAGGTCTTGCAATATAGGTGACTCAGGGGCGTTTTGGATGACCCATTGAATCAGTTCAAAAGCTTCTGTTTGTGACAACTCCTGAACAGTAGAATCACCATCTAAAATCAAACGATAATGAACTGCTGCAGGGTTTTTGAGATCGGGCCAAAAAACATCTTTTTGATCATTGTACACTGACATACCGAGAAAAGTATGTCAGTGTCTCTGAAAAAAATCTATAAGATTAGTTCCCTTTGACAGGGCTAGAGGTGTACCACCAGTCTTTAATCTTGGGGTAAAGGGGCTTAGCAACGTATTTATAGAGTAAGAATCCCGCAATCACAGCCACGGCTGCTTTTGCCAGTTTCTTCTGCGTTTCACTCCATCCTTGTACAGGATCGGGATCCCTAGGAGGAACCACCTTTTCAAAGAGAAGGGCATCCAACTGACTAATCACCGAGGCATCAACCCCCGGATAAAGGGGAGCTAAATCTTCACGCGCAATAAAGTCCACATTTCCTTTTTCAAGGGGAACTATCTCAATATCTTCCATTTCATCCAGCGCTGAAGCTAGCATGACTCCCTCAACAATAAAGTCTTCGGGGACTTTTGCCTTCACAAGAACGGGATCATCATAATGACGATGAGCCATCATACGCGCCTCTTGCTGCAATTGCGCTTCTGCAACATTTGCGCTCACAAGATGCACAGGGATTCCAGGTTTTTCGCTACCATTATAATAGCTACCATCAGCTCCCTTAAATTTAGCCTGAAAACCCTCGAAAGCACGCCGCGCAAAAGGGATCACCACTTCTACAGCATCATCAAATCTTAAGCCATTGGCTTCAGGATAAGCTTTTTCTCTTAGGGCAAAGCCATGTCTTGTAAAATACACTTCTTGTGCTTCACGCAATTTACGCATGACCCGCTGAATGAGAGGGAGGTCCGCATCTTTATCTACTACTTGGATAAGACGGGCTAAATGCTTCGCATAAACGCTATCGGGAATATTGCGTCTTCCTGCAAACAACATACTCGCAACATCTTTGGCTTTTTGCATTGAATCGATCGTATCGATCACATCAGCATTCCCTAAAAAAGTTAAGAGAGCCGCAGTAAACTGCACTTTGACAGGTGCATCTATAAAGCGCTCATTTACACCACAGCGATTTGTATATAAGAATTGGATTACGTTCAATTCTTTCGTATCAAGAATGTCCGAGCTCACGTCCCCAAATGCAGGAAAAAATCTATCGAATAAATCTTGAGCCCCTTCCCCAAACTGCACATCTGTTACTTCTTCAATTGCAAAACGAGCTAATGCAAAAAAATCCCCCTTTGTCGGCACAGCTCTTAAAGCTTCTTTCAATAAATCTTCCTTCGAAAAATCTGGTGTTAGTGCACTAAAATATGCATACTTTTCTTGTAAGTTTCCATTGATATTGCCAGCCATTGCCACTCTCCCAAATAATATTTTTGAATTTAAAGATTATATAAAAACACGAACCATAATTTCAAGCAAAAGAAAAGTAAATAAAGAATTTAATAGCAATTAGCATACATAGGCAAAAAAAAGGCTCCTAAGACAACTTAGGAGCCGTAAATAAAAACTTGGCGACGTCCTACTCTCCCCTCGGAATCTCTTCTTCTTTTTTTATCTAGATCTACTTTTTCTTTTTAGCTTAGAAAGTCTTTTTTTCCTCTCCCATAGCCACTGGGCTATGGCTTC
>JAKQGT010000094.1 GCA_029556005.1 Chlamydiota bacterium
TCATTCACCACAGTACATTTAAGTTTGATCTATAGCTTAGCTCAAATACTCTTGAGCTGAACTCTAGCTTAGACTTAAAACCCCTCATCAGCTTCCCCAGCTCATGACGGGAATTTAAAATTCACATCTTTCTTAAATCCCCTGGCGAGGCATCCCCACCTCGCCATTTTTTTTGTGCCATTTCCTCCCAACCCATTTTAAAGTTATTTTATCCATGAACCTATCCTCTAATCTATTTAAAGGGATTTTTTTTAGATTTTTTCTCTTCATTTTGAGGACATTGTCCAAGAGACAAGGCCTTAAAATGAAGGAGAAAAATCAGCAGAAAAGGCAAAAAATACTGGAAATGGATTAGTGGGATAGGTTCCTGATTCAGTCCTTTTTTGCACAATATTCAGAAACAGTATATCCTATTTCTCATGAGTTGGATATTGGAATATTCTCCTATTTTCTTTGACTTTGATGGGTTGCTTGTCAACACAGAGCACCTCCATTACAAGGCCTATAAAACGCTTTTAGAAAGCTATGGGGTCTCTTTCCCTTGGGATTTCGCAGCTTTTGCCAGTGTGGCTCATAAGAGCTCTACAGGTCTTAGCACCCTAATCACTGCCCACGCCCCAAAGCTCTTCGAAAAGCTTGATTGGAATACTTTTTATGAACAAAAAAAAGCTGCCTACGTCAAACTTCTAGAAAAAGGAGGACTGGAACTGATGCCAGGTGCCAAGGAAGTCCTTGACCTCGTTCAAAAAGCGAATATCCCTCATGCTGTTGTGACGAATTCCACTTTAAAACAGATCACCCTCATCCGCGAGCAGTTACCTCTCTTAAAAAAAATTCCCCATTGGATCACCAGAGAAGATTATGCTAACCCTAAACCCGCCCCTGATGCTTATCTTAAAGCAATTGAAATTCTGGGTTGCTCTGAGAAAATGTTGGGGTTTGAGGATGCTTTAAGGGGAATCCGTGCTTTAGAAGGGGCTGCCATCACCCCTGTTCTTGTCTGCCCCTCAGATCACCCGCAAATGGCAGAAGTGTTCCCCGGATCCCTTAAAGTCTACACTTCTTTTACTGAAATCACGCGCATTCGGGATTAAAACAATTTAAGTTTATTGCGCAAGGTACGGACACTAATACCTAGCTCTTTGGCTGTTCGTGTACGATTCCCCTGGTAACGCTCTAGGGTGTGGAGAATGTGTTGTTTTTCAAGCTCTTTGAGGGTGTTAGGTGCCGGGATAATAGAGCTTGTCTGACTCAAACAAGGATCGAGGAAAAGATGATTTGCATCGATTTGATCGGCATCCTGCATCACCACTCCATGTTCAATCACATTGCGTAATTCCCGAATGTTCCCGGGCCAAGAATAGTTCAAAAGTTTTTTCTGTGCCCCTTCAGAAAGAGTTTTGAGGGAAATTTGATTACGTGCACACACCTCTCTTAAGAAATGCTCTGCTAGTGGGATAATGTCTTCTTGACGCTCTCTTAAAGGAGGGAGATGAATAGGTACGACATTGAGGCGATAGTAAAGGTCTTCTCTAAAAGTATTTTCTGCTGTTGCTGCTTTCATATTGCGATTTGAAGTCGAAATGAGGCGGACATCGACACGAATCGGCTCGGTCCCTCCTACACGTTCAAACTCTTGTTCTTGAACAACCCTTAAGAGTTTGGCTTGTAAAGAAGCGGGAATCTCCGAAATTTCATCCAGGAGGAGCGTTCCCAAGTCGGCCAGTTCAAAACGTCCTATCCTTCTTTGCAAAGCTCCTGTAAAGGCCCCTTTTTCATGTCCGAAAAATTCTGATTCAATCAAGGTGTCCGGAAGGGCGGCGCAATTGACACGAATAAAGGCATATGCAGCCCGTTTGGAGAGGTGGTGGATCATTCCTGCAATCACCTCTTTCCCTGTGCCAGACTCTCCACTAATGAATACGTTGGAGTGGCTTTGCGCAATTTTCTCTACACGCTGAAGGATCTGCTTCATCTGAGGACTCTGAGCAATCACAACACGGGAGTTTTTTTTCAGTTTTTGGAGAATCCTTTCGATCCCTTGGATTTCAAACGGGTGATTTAAAACCGCATCCACTTCTTGGACTAAAGGATCTTCCTCAGTACGTAAATGAATTAAGGGGGTTCCTAAGGGACGGCGATTCGAACGGTTTAGCGTTTGAATGCCATTTAAATCACTAAAAATCAGATCAAATGAACGTTTTTTAAGAAGCTCTAGAGCTCCCATCCCATCTTCGACAGAAAATAGTTGCAATTCCTTATTGCCCAGAAGCTTCAAGAGTAATTCTCTTGCTGAGAGCTGTTTCTCAATAATCAGAATCTTCTTCACGCTTTTTCTCCCCTTCTATTTTTAGCCATATACCGCTCGAATTTTTTTTGCAAACTCCGCTATACTTATTTCATGATGAGTGGCAGGCATATTCTCTTATTTTTCATTCTCAGTATCTTAGTCGGTTGCTCTGGACTAGAAAAATCGCAGCAGCAGAAAGTACGTCAATACAACCTCATCCTCTCACCGATTGAGCGCCTAGAACATGAAGAGCTTTTCTCCTTCCCTAAAATAGAAAGGCAAGCCCCTCCTTCCTACCCTTGGGATGCAAAGCATATTGGCTCCCACCTCCGGATCACAAAAGAGTTTTTCCGCTGCCGAGGAAACATCTTGAATCCTCCCATTCAAATCATTAAGTTCAAAGAGCTTGTTTACCATCAAGACTGTGGGGGGATTGAGCGGCATAGCCTCCCCCTGAAAAATGGTGAGGAATTTATCTATCCCATTTTGATAGATCTTTTGAACTACGTCCAAGAAAAAACAGAAAAAAAAGTCGTGATTACCTGCGGGCACCGCTGCCCAGCGCATCATCTCTATGCCGATCCTTCCCCTGCTTCGCAATCCTCCAAACACCTCATCGGTGCAGAAGTGGACTTCTATGTCGAGGGGTATGAGCATAATCCAACAGCTATCATTGAGGTCTTAGAAAGCTATTTTTCTTCTCCTTTTCTGCGCTCACAACCTCTCTCAAAAAGCTCAACACCTGCATGGTATAATCAAGAAATTGCCATCACCCTTTTCCACAGGCAAGAAGGACGGGACTTGGATAACAATCATCCCTATCCTTACCTCTCACTCCAAGTTCTCTATGACAAAGAAACCAAACGGGGTGTGCATTTTAATTGGCATCAAGCCTATAATGGCTACCTGAAAAATTGAAAAACAATTCTTTCTGTGCTATTTATTGTAAAAATGCCCCAAATGGATTTTTTTATGAAAAACAAACCGATTAACATTTGTGGAATTACGATTCAACCCGGTGAAAAACTCACCTTAGCGATGCCAACACCTGAAATCTACACGTGCGCTCCTCTCCACATTCCTATGCACGTTGTTCACGGAAAAAAAGCAGGTCCCCGTCTTCTCGTCTGTGCCACTTTATATGGAGATGAAGTCAATGGCATTGATATTGTCGATCGTCTGCTCAGTTTAACCTCACTAAAATCTCTCCATGGAACTCTTTTGTGTATTCCCGTGATGAATGTGTATGGCCTGATTAACCACTCACGCTACTTGCCTGATGGAAAGGATTTGGCGGAAAGCTTTCCTGGCTCCCAAGAAGGATCGTTTGCCGCAAGACTCGCCCACCTCTTTTCTACAGAAGTCGTCGACCACATGACCCATTGTCTAAATATCCGTTCAGGTTTTCTCCACACTTACAAACTTCCGCAAATCTACTACCATCCTGAAGATACCATAGCCAAAAATATGGCTGAGGCGTTTGGTACCTCCATTATCCGCCCCTCTCATGATAAAACAGGTTTTTTCTACTCTGAGTCAGGAAAACCCCGCCTCCCCACTCTCATTTACGAAGGGGGAGAAGCAAATCGCAGTGATGAATATACCATTAAATTGGGGCTGCGGGGCATTGTACGGGTCATGCGACAATTAGAGATGATTCGGATAAAACCCAAGGTTCAAGGGAGCCCAACGACTTCCCATGTTGCAAAAAATAAGTTTTGGATCCGTGCTCCATTAAGCGGTCTGATGCATCAGATCAAAAAAGTTGGGAAATACGCTGAAAAAGGGGAAAAACTCGCGACCATCACAGATCCTTTTGGATCGACCAAGCGTTATGATGTTACAGCTCCTGTTGGAGGGATTATTTCTGCTATTAATACCCACCCTCACGTATATGAAGGACAGGGGATCATTGAACTGGCAGAACTTGAAAAAATTCCAGAACCTGCATTTGTGGAAATCCCTCCTGTACAACCCGACATTGTTAGTTATTAATCATGACAAAAAAAACGATTACACTTGCTGCCCTTTTCATCTGGTTTCTCGCTTCCCTGTTTTATCTGTATGAGTTTTTCCTCCGCGTTTTTATCTCGACAATCTCCGATCAGGTTATGCAAGATTTCCATCTCACAGCACAAAAATTTGCCATCATGGGAGCGGGATACTATTTAGCTTACTCGCTGATGCAGATTCCCGTAGGAATCTTGGTCGATCGCTTTGGAGCCCGTCTTCTTTTAACCATCGCAGTTGTGTTAGCTGCAATAGGAGGGGGGTGGTTTGCTTGCGCCCATAGCTTTGAAATCGGGTTTATCAGTCGTTGTTTTATGGGATTTGGCTCTTCGTTCGCCTATGTCTGCTTGCTCATGCTCGCTTTGAACTGGTTTCCCAAAAGCCATTTTGGGTTGATGGTTGGACTGGCTAACTTGCTAGGTGCTCTCGGCCCTTTTTTAGCAGGGGGGCCCCTCTCGCTCCTCCTCAACCTCTTTGATAATAATTGGAGACTCATTCTCTTAATGATTGCCGCACTAGGGCTTGTTCTCTCTCTGACCATCGGATGTTTTGTACGCAACACTCCTCAGAGAAAAAAAGGAGACATTATCTTTTTAGACCCCTATAAAGAAAGTCTCTGGAAACGGATGGGATCTCTCATAAAAAATCCTCAGGCCTGGGTCACAGTCTTTTATGCAGGAGTCGTTTATGTTTGTCTTCCCTTGCTCGGAGCCTATTGGGGAACAAGCTTTTTGCAAGCCCGAGGTTTAAATCGCGATGTCGCAGCCTCTATCTCCTCGATGCTATGGGTGGGTTATGCTGTGGGAGCTCCTCTAACAGGAAAAATTTCGGACTCGATTAAAAAACGTAAACCTTTAATGCTTACTTGCGCTCTTTTAGGAGCGATCAGTAGCACATTCATTGTCTACTATCCCGCAACGCCTCCCGTTTTATTTGGCATTTTTTTCTTTTTTATTGGTTTTGCCAGCTCTGGAGTTAGTGTCAGCGTGGCTTTTATGTCAGAACATGTAGAGTCAAAACTGCATGCGACAGCCATTGGCTTTAACAACTCGATGATTACCTTTTTACCCGCCATTATTCCCCCCGTGATCAGCTTTTTGATTCAGCAGGCAGCAGGAACAAACACCACCCATTTTACTGTCGCTAATTTCCAAAAAGGGCTCTTTTTGATGCCTCTCATCTATGGGATAGCCTTTTTAATCTGCCTCTTTTTGATGCGAGAAACCTATTGTCGCTCACAGCTAGAAATAGTGAGGGTGTTACCTAGAAATGATCTTTAAGCTCGCGGAGATGGGCGAAAACAGTCACAGGATCAGCCTCTGGCATGTTTAAAACGTCGCGGAGGGATTGACAATGGGCACGAAGAAAAGGATTGATCCGTTTTTCATCGGCAAGGGTTGAAGGAATGGTGGGCTTACCCTCGGAGATCAGCTTTTTGGCTTGTTCAAGGCGGGCACTGACCTCAGCATTCTCGGGCTCAATGTGGTGAGCAAACTCTAAGTTTTTGACTGTATACTCATGACCACAATAAATGGCTGTATCATCAGGAAGGGCCATCACTTTCTCTAGTGAATTCCACATCTCCTGGGGAGATCCTTCAAATAACTTGCCACACCCCCCAGAAAAAAGAAGATCTCCTGTAAAAAGGAGATGGAGATCTCGAAAGAAGTAGACCACATGAGGTTTGGTATGTCCCGGTGTGGCTAGTACTTCGATAGAGAAAGGCCCAAAAATCAGCTCCTCTCCATCATCGACCGACCGATCCAGCGCTCCAATTCGGTCATCAACAGGACCAATAATCGTACAGTCTGTTTTTTTCTTAAGGGTTTCCACCCCTCCCGTATGATCGGCATGATGGTGTGTCAAAAGGACATTCACAAGTTTGAGGTTTTCTTGATCGAGAAGCTCTAGGACTGGATGCGCATCCCCGGGATCTACAACCAGAGCATCGTTATCCCAGGAGAGGATATAGGTATAGTTGTCCTCCAGAATTTTCATCTGGAAAAGCTGTTGTCCATCTCCTAGCTGTCTCTTCGTTAATCCATTCATTGTGCATACATCAGTTGCAGTTGCCCCCAAGAAATGAGCCAAAAGTAACATAAAAAATAGAGGATGACAACCAAAGTCCGAGTCACTCCTACCTTATTATGGAAGATACGGTACTCGCTCCTTCTATCCCAAGAGGTTATCCCCGTATTGGAAAGCTTAACCGCAGCCACAATCATAGTAATAAGTGAAATAATGGGTAACCCAGCTCCCATTCCGATCCACCAAACCGAAAAACTCCGGTTCAGGGCTTCGGAGAAAGAAAGACGCTT
>JAKQGT010000095.1 GCA_029556005.1 Chlamydiota bacterium
CCTTCTCGGTGATGGGGATACCATCACACTCGAAATTGCAGAGGAAATCACAGAAGTGGTTCCCGACCTGATGCAAGCCTCAAGCACGGTCAATGGCATTCAAACCACAAAAACCGATATGGCTACACAGGTTCATGTTCCCGATCAAAGTTTTTTGGTCTTGAGTGGAATGATCCGCAATACCAAACGCCACCGACAGTCTGGCATTCCTTGTTTGGGAGGACTCCCTTTGATTGGAGCCGCCTTTAGCAAAACAACCACAAACGATGAAAAACGGAATGTCATTGTTTTTGTCCGCCCTCAAATCATTTATAGCTCAGAAGATTACCGCAAGGTAACCGCCTATCAACAACAGCAATTTAAAGAGGAGTCGGGAAACCCTGAGCAATACCAAAAAGGCATTGACATGCTTAAAAATGAAGGAGTTACCTATGGAACCCATTTCAACGCTTCACACCGTCCCCTCACAGCAGATAACCGAAAAGATCCTTCCTGATCCCACTCCCTGGCAAGCGTTCTTCAAGGAATTTAAACCCTGTGAAAGAGCGCAATTCTTACGCAATATGCAGCACCATTTCTCCCAAATGATCTGGAAGCACATGCGCAAATCTAAAGAAGCCATGCAAAAACTCAAAGAAAGCTACCGTTAAAAAAATAGCTTCGATGTAAAATGCGTATATGAACTCACTCAAACGCATTTTTCCCCTTCTGACCGTTTTATTTTTAGGGTATTTGGGGTTCTCCCTCGCCCTCCCCCTCTTTCCTCCCCTCTTTTTAGACCCTAGTTTACAGTTTCTTCCCCCCAGTGTAACGCCAGAGATGCGACGGATTTGGCTTGGCATCCTATTTGCCATGTACCCCATTGGGCAATTTATTGGAGCGCCCCTACTCGGAAAATGGTCAGATAAGTATGGACGGAAGCCGATCATTTTGATCTCCCTCATCATTGTGATTCCCGCTTATTTAGGTTCTGCTTGCGCCATTCTCTATACCTTGCCCGGGCTCCTCTTCGTCAGCCGTTTTTTTAGTGGCCTCTTAGAGGGAAACATTGTGATTGCACAGGCTGCTATTGCCGATATCAGTGAAGATGCGAAAACAAAGACAAAAAACTTTGGATGGCTCGTCTCTCTAAGTAGCACAGCCTTTTTCTTTGGCCCTCTAATTGGAGGGAAACTCGCCGACTCAAAAATTGTGAGCTGGTTCCACTATGACACCCCCTTCTGGTGTGCTGCCATCCTTTCTCTCATCGGCTTCCTAGTCGTAGCCCTCCTTTTCCGGGAAACACACGCCCCTGATCGAGAGATTGAAATCTCTTTTAAAACCCTTATAAAAACCTTTAGTGAAGGACTCAAATACCGCCGCCTCCGCGTGATTTTCACAGCCAACTTCTGCTTCTTTTTAGCCATTTTCTTTTTTCTGAACTTTTTCTCTGCTTACTTAGTGAGTGCCTTTCAGTTTACCTTTTCCCTTCTCGGAGAGGTGAACGCTTATCTCTCCCTTCCGATTATCTTAGCCCCTCTTGTCTTTGGTTTTTTTACAAAACTATGGAGCACAAAAAAAACGACCCAAATCGGGTCGTTTTTACTCAGCGTAAGTTATGTTCTCTTTGTCATACCCGCTTCACCTTGGGCCCTCCTGTTGACCCTTCTCCCCGTCGGGTTCTTTATGGCAATGGGTTTTGCCTTCCCCGCCTTATTAGTCTCCGACGCAGTCAGTAAGCGTTTTCAAGGACAAGCTCTCGGAACCAACCAGTCGATTCAGGTGTTCGCTGAAGCCTTTACCGCCCTCATTGGAGGCTTTTTCATGGCCCTTTCTAACACCTTGCCCATCTACCTCGGAGCCCTGTGCGGCCTCCTCGGTACCTTAGCCTTGATGAAGCAAAAAGATTAGTCTTTAGTTCGTTCTGCCATAAAGCCCATGTCATACAAGATCTGTGGCATGTACTTATATAAAAAGGCCTTTGCACGCATCTGATAGGCTTCTCCAATCTGATCGGCATGGGCAAGGTTCCATGCGGCTTGAGTTTCACCAACAACTTTTTCATCAAATAGGGTATTATCAGGTTCTTTAAGAGCCTCCACATCAGCAGTTACAGAGTGATTGGCA
>JAKQGT010000100.1 GCA_029556005.1 Chlamydiota bacterium
TCATTCAAACAATAGATCCTGAGAAAGGGATGACGTCTTATGAGTATACTTCTTCTGGTCTTTCTAGAGTCAATCTTCCTAATGGTTCTACTAGAGAGATCTTTTATGACGACTATGGAAGACCTGTAGCTATTCGATGAAATGTTTGGGTTATGTAGTTAGAGTTAGTCCGAGCATCCTACCAGCAAAACATTTTTTGCACCAAAGCCATTCTAACAAACGCGAATTCGGGATTAAATCTCTATGAGAACATTTAGATTTTTGAAGAGATTTTCAGAAAAATCTGCGAAGAAGATAGCCAAAGCGCTATTTTCGAGCAGTTTTTCCTGGAAAGATCACAAAAAGATAGACGTTCTCATAGAGATCTAATCCCGAATTCGCGTTAACAAGATAACCTACGTGATGATGAGGCATGGGATAGTTTCAAACATCTTTTAAAAATCAGGGGTTAGGGCGTGTCACCAATTACACTGCGTTGCTTTAGCTCTCACTATGAAGAATTTCGTCGTTGCCCTGCTTCGACAACCCGCAAGGGGTTGCCTGCATCGGACGCCTAGAACTTCTCTCATAGAGAGACCTCTTTCAACTTGTTTTAATTGATGACACGCCCTAAACAAATGCTTAAAAAATCTTAATCGTTTGCAAATAATCCTCCTTTTGGTTTATGCATGTCACTGGCTTATATAGAAAAGCTTTTGAGGAAAAAATGAAAGTGCGCTCTCTTTTAGTGCTTCTGTGCTGTCTGCTGCTAGGTTGTCAGGCTATTCCCTCTTCGAAAGGGAAACAGATCATGCGTGTCAATTTTCCTGAAGATCCCTCAACGCTCGATCCTCGTAAAGGGGGAGATCCGATTTCTACCACCGTGAAGTTTATGCTTTTTGAAGGGCTCACCCGGATGACCCCGGCTTCAAACTGTGAACTGGCCCTTGCAAAAAAAGTGGAGATTTCTGACGATCAGACAGTTTATACTTTTCACTTGCGCTCGTCTTTTTGGTCTAATGGAAAACCTTTAGTCGCTAAGGATTTTGAATATGCCTGGAAAACCCTCCTGGCTCCCGATTTCCCTGCTCCTGACGCCGCACTTTTCTACCCGATTAAAAATGCAAGAGGAGCCAAGGAGGGATTCATCAGTGTCGATGCTATCGGTATAAAAGCTCTGAATGATAAAACACTGGAGGTCACACTCGAATGTCCCACTCCGTATTTTTTAGAGCTGATTGCTTTTTGCACTTTTTTCCCCGTCCCTCATGACAGCGATTTTTCTGAAAGGGTGAATAACGGTCCCTTTAAGATGGATGCCTACCGCCCCTCCAATCTCATGGTACTAGAAAAAAACCCTTTTTATTGGGATGCAAAAAACGTCCATCTTGAGGGGGTACAGATCTCTTTTATTGAAGATGAAACCACCGCTCTGAATCTCTATCAGAAAAAGGAGCTCGATTTTTTAGGCTCTCGTTTTTCCCCCATTCCTCTCGATGCACTCCCCCGTTTAAAAGGGGAGGGAAAGCTCCAAACAAAAGCGTTAGGGGCGACCTCTTTTTGCACTTTTAATACAGCGACGATTCCCTTTTGTAATGCAAATATCCGGAAGGCATTTGCTTATGCGATGGATCGGGAAGCCATTGTCCATCACATCACGCAAATGGAAGAAGAAGTCGCCCTCGATCCGATCCCTCCTCTCTTAAAGGAACAGGTCGTTCGCGGATTTTTTCCCCGTAAGGATCCCTCCCAGGCTCAAGCCTATCTTCAGCAAGGGCTCGAAGAGCTCGGGTTAACCAAAAGTGACTTAGAAGACATTCCCTTTGTTTATTTGATCAATGACCCCCATACCCAAGTGGTTCAAGCCTTGCAAGAGCAGTGGCACAAAACCCTCGGCATTCGGGTGAAGTTAGAGGGCTACACCTTCAAAGTCTATCTCGACAAACTGATCAAACGCGATTACCAATTGGGTTACGGACTCTGGATCATTCAGTATCCAGATCTTATGAATATTTTTGACCGCTTTAAGTTCAAATCTAATGCAAAAAACTATCCAGGATGGGAAAATTCTAGGTATATTGAAATACTCGATGCTTCTATGACTCTTTCGACATTAAAAAAACGAAGAGAGCACTTAGAAAAAGCGGAAGAGATCCTCATGGAAGAAATGCCCATAGCCCCTATTTACCATTGGAGGGAAATCTTTTTGCAGCAGCCCTACGTGGAAGGGGTCTATATTTCTCCCATCGGATCGATTCATTTGACACATGTTACCTTGCACCCTGAGAGGACTCATGAAAATTGATCTTTTAAAAATCAAATCCAGTTTTCCCCCTCCGCAAGGAAACAAACAAGGATTTGACTCCTATGTGGCCTCTATCGAGCGTCTTGTTAAAGATATTGTCCCCGAGTCCATTTTTGAAGTTCAGGAAGCCTCTCACTTTATCCCTACTGAAGCCTCCTTTCAGAAACTCCATGACGTTCTACCGATTGTAAAAATCTCTTCTGCAGATGAAGCTCCTTGTAGCCTCTCGATTGCTCTTCTTTGCTTAGGAGATCACTCTCATGGCGTCGGGCGCTATTTCTGTGATAGAGTGGCCCGTTTTCTCATTCCTGGAAAACACCTTCCCATTACGGTCATGCGCTCGCTCAATTTTAAATTTCTGATTCAGCCCGATCGCCGTTATTTTATCACCGAGCTCTATTTTGAAGCAGAAACAGCGCGTGATCTCCACATCATCCAGGAAAATTATCCTAAAGTTGCCGAAGAGATCCGTTTAACGACGCTAGGGGTCGAACATGCCCGCAAGGTGGTTCTTACAAAGGGACTCTCAATGGAAGAAAAAGGGATGATTCTCTTAGAAAATCTCACCTCGCTGATTAAGCGCCCTCATAAGGAACTCCACCATACGATTTTTGAGGAAACGCACCATGTTCTTCTAAAAGCTCTGCAAGAAAAAGATCCCCATAAAATTCCAGACCACCTCCTCCCTCTTCTTGAAGAAAAACCCCAAGAATTTGACTCTACCATTTTTAATGAAATCCAAAATTATCTCATGATTTTTGATCCCTCTTTTGCAAAGAGACGTCCCCTCCTTCACCTCAACAAGCTCCTTTCCTATCTCTATCTCTTTCGCAAAATCATCACCCATACCATCTTCACGAGGCCCCAGGAGCGCCACACGAGTTTTAAGCTTCTAAAAACTGAGCTTAAGAGGGAAAATAGTGTTGTCCCTACTTTGGCTTTCCTCATTGGGATCAACCTCATGGATGACCGTGAAATTCTAGAAGAACACCACGTGTTTAAGGCTATCCAAGAAGAGCTTCCTCACATCGTTTTAGTGGAAGAGAGCTTGATCACAAAAAAACAAGGGAAAGAGCGTGTCCGTATTCTCTATTTAGAGATTCAAAATGACGATAAGAGTCCTTTTACAGCGGATGCAGTGAAATGCCTGAAGAAGAAAATACCCAAAAAAATTAAAGAGTGCATCCAAAGAACTCCCGCACCTCTTCCCTCTCATTATAGTGATGAGGAGACGATGCGAAACATCTTAACCCTCTCCAAAGAACTCAAAAACCCTAACGATCCCCCTCAGGTCATTATCCAATTCCATAATCAATGGGAAAAAGATCTCCTTTTTTCTGTGATCATCACGCGCATTCAAAAATCGGATGCTCCCCACTTAACTCTCCCCAACACAGCTCAAATACAGGTGGGAAAGTCGGAACGCAAAGTGTGTGGAATACTCAATAAACGCCATCTCAAAGAGGCGTATGTGTTTGACATACATGTCAAAGGGAGTGCAAAAATTGCGGAAGGGAGACAAAAACTCATTCAGTACCTCAAAAATACTCTCCATGAACTCAATGATTTTAATGGGGGAATGATCTCTAAACAGTATGAAACCTTAGCAGCCTTCAAAAATCTTTTAGCTGACCCTGTGCATGATCCTCTGATTGAAAACTATTTTTACTCTCTCTCCCCCTCCTATATGCAAAGCCTGATTCCTCCAGAGGTCCTAAAAGAACATTTCTCCCTTCTTTTAAATGCCTTGGATCATGATTTTCTTTATGATGAGGGTTTTATTGTCAGTCGTACCCAGGAGGATTATGCGTTGTTGATGGTTTGTTCCACAGATCCCTCTCTTATTGACAGGTTAAAAGAGCTCTCTTATACCTTTGTTCCCAACCCCAGTGAGCTTCTCACTACCTATTTAAAGGTCTTTGACCTCCATGCTCTCGGATTCCTCCTTTCTCCAAAAGAACAAGAGGAAACCTTCAAAGAACACTTAGAAAAGGTGATGCGAGAACACAAAACTAAAGCCCTCCTTTCAATTGACGCTTTGACTCCCCTTTAGTATACTCAAACAACTTCAAAATTTGGTTGAGTATAAAATAGGCGCATGAAACGGTATTTAGTTCTGATCATCCTTCTGCTTGCCTCATGGGGGTGTAGTCGCCCTCAAGGATTTACTCTGAAAAAAATCCTTTCCAAACACCCCAATGATCCCAAATGGGATGTCCCTTTGCCGAATGAAGGGGATGCCATTCAAAGCTATTTCATGCAGCCTTATACCTATCTCGGAAGTGGGAACCACTGCTACGCTTTTAAAAGTGAAGATGGGCAATATGTTTTGAAATTCTTCAAACAAAAGCATATGCAGACCCAATCTTTGGTAGACTATCTTCCCCTCCCGGCCAAACGCCTGTTTTATCCTATGGAGCGTATCAAGCGCCGCGCACAGGAGCGGGAAGAGTCATTTACAAGCTATAAAATTGCTTACGAACACCTTCAAAAGGAAACAGGTGTGATCTTTCTCCATCTCAATAAAACGGAAGGACTCCTTCCGACGCTCTCTCTTGTCGATCAGCAGGGACAGGTCTTAGAAATCCCTCTCGACAACATGGAGTTTTTACTCCAAAAAAAAGCAACGCTTGCGTTTGAGCATTTCCACTCTCTCCTCAATCACAAGGAAGCACTTCTCGATGCTGTCGAATCCCTCCTCCGCTTAATCGCTACACGTAATCAAAAAGGGATCTTCGATAAGGACTTGCAGTTTTATAAAAATTTTGGATTTAGCCAGGGAGAGGCCCTCGAGGTGGATGTTGGAGAGTTCAAGCTAGACCAGCCTCCTCGGGACGTAGTGGAGGAGACTCAAGAGATTTCCCTACAAATCCGCGACTTTATCCAGGAAAATGCCTCCCACCTTTTACCTGATGTACAAAAACGCATAGAGGAGACTTTAAAGACGTTAAAATGAAAAAAAAGATTCTTCTTCCAGCTATTCTCTCAGCTTTTGTCTTTGTTTGTGTTTTCTCCTACATCAATTTTATTAAGCGGACAAAAGGATTTTCAGTAAAAAAAATTCTCTCAGAGCATTCGTATTCTCCAAGATGGGATTTCGGAAGTCCCTCTGATGAGCAGTGCGCCCTTTTGGATGCCTTGGCATCAGAACCCTTCACCTTAATTGGGAGCGGAAAAGAGTGTTATGCCTTTGTCAATGCATCGGGAACTTACGTAATCAAATTCTTTAAACAAAAACACATGC
>JAKQGT010000137.1 GCA_029556005.1 Chlamydiota bacterium
TATAGTCCTGGAGGGGTTTTCCATCGATTAAGACCTCTCCTTTCTGAATATCATAAAGGCGGGGGATGAGCTGAACAATCGTTGATTTCCCGACCCCTGTTGCCCCAACTAGGGCAACTGTTTCCCCTTTATTCACGGAAAAACTGAGATCTTTCAAGATCCATCTCTCTTCATAGCGAAACCAGACATTTTTAAATTCTAAAGCTTTTTTAAATCCTTCGAGCTTGATAGCTCCCGGACGGTCGATAATTTGAGGCTTTAAGTTGAGCACTTCATAGAGTCTCTCTGCTGCAACGACCCCTTTTTGAATATTGGAGTTTTCCTCAGCAAATTTCTTCACGGGCTCATAAAAAAGATGTAAGAGCCCCACAAAGACAACCAGCTCAGAGATCTTCATTTCAAGAATGTGCAAGCCCACGATAATGACAGTCGCAAGGCAAAGGGTTGTAATAGTATGGAGCACGGGGCGTGTGAGGAGATCATATTTGGCTGTCTTCGTCTCAAGCTTGGCCATTTGATCATTTTGCTCTTTATATTTTTTGAAGGAAAAAGCCTCCATCGCGAAGATTTTGACGGTTTGGATTCCCGCTAAAAAGTCAATGAGAACGGAGGTGAATCGCTCTTGATTTCTTTGCAGTTGCCTGGTGATCCGCTTCACTTTCCGTGTGACAAACACTACGGGAAAGACAATCATCGGAAGACCCAAAAAGATCACCATAGAAAGCTGCCAGGACATGTAAAAACAAACGATTAACGTAGAGATGATAGTAAAAGGGGCATGAATGTAATTGGTCATGAAAGAATTGATCGAATTAGCAATCTGATTGGAATCTCCAGAAACACGGGAAGAGAGGGTTCCGATATTATATTTTTGAAAAAAGCTCATCGGTTGGTGCTGCAAATGATCAAAATACTGCTGCCGTAAATCGCGACTAATCAGAATGGAAAGTTTGTGAGTCGAATAGCGACTAAAGAATAGGAAAAGCGCTTTGTTAAGGGCCACCATGCAAAGCAAAATAATAAAAGCTTTGAGATTTTGTTCTAAATGAAAGTGACGCTTGATCTGGTACATCACCCGCTTTAAGGGATTGCTCCCCGTTTTTTTAATCATAAAAGATTGCGCATCATCTTTTGTGATCACTCCTTGCTTTTCCCGATCAATTTTATTCCACTTTTCTTTGACATCTTCAAAACTCACATGATCGTTTTGTTCCCCTTTTTCATTTTTGGAAGCAAAAAGAGAGAAAAAATCGGCCCCAGTATCTGAGAGAACGCCTAGGGTAAACATCTCCATTTGATTGGCAAGGGTGAGCCCAATAAGGGCCGCTAATGTAATAAAAAAAAGAGAGAGATGTCTTCTAACGCGAAGCGCAGCTTTGAGCAGTAATTTCATACCGAGTCATTGTAATCAAAACAAGAGATATACTCAAACAACTTCAAAAGTTGGTTTTGGGCAACGCGAAAGCTTTCGGAATTCGTCGATCTTAAATGACCTAATATTAGAAATATGAGATCATTTAAGATCGGCAAATTACGGTGCTTTGGCGCACCCGAAAATCCAACTTTTGAAGTTGCTTGAGTATAAAAGTCACTGAGAGGGTGTTGCTGCAACAGTAAAAGCACCCATCTTGCGGAATTTTTGGTACCGTTTTTCTAGG
>JAKQGT010000146.1 GCA_029556005.1 Chlamydiota bacterium
CCTTCTCCATTAAGAGGGAGGCATTGAAGTCGATACAAAAAGCGCATTGATTGATCTCTGAAACTTTCACGGTGATTAAAGCGCGTAAGTCGGGCGGAAGAGGAGATTTCTTTCGGTTTAACGCTTTTTGCATAAACAAAAACCCTAGAAAAACACGTGGCGTTCTTTGCCATAAAAGGAGAGGCTCAAAAACAAGCCCATATTTTTTTTTCTGAAAGTAGAAGAGGAGTTTTAAATACCAGGGTGGGGACTTTGTGGGAGTAAGGGAGACACGTGTCATAGGAGCCTATCATTTATATACAAAAATAAACGATAGGAGACTTTAGTTGAAGGCTTGACATCAGTTATCTTCAGGGGATACGCTTTTTATACTCAACCAAGCTTTTGAAATTGTTTGAGTATACCAAAGGATGTGATTTATGAAGCTATGGTTTCTTTGTATTTTTTCTACTGCGTGCATTTTTGCTGTTCCCCCCAAAGGGATTCCACCGGAGCTTTTAGAGGCTTATACCGATGGAGGGGAGAGTCCTGTTGTTTATCATTATTTCGACGACTCTACCGCTTGCAAAGGAGTGAACTATTATTCGAAAAATCAAGTCAACCAACTCATTAAAAGAGCGAAAAAGAAAAAGCGTAATTACTATGGACGGACCGATAAATGGCTCTACCAACTTTTAGACCGCCATCACGATTTGATTAAAGGAAAAACCGTTGCGGTTATGGGTTCGGTTGAACCCTGGTATGAAGCTGTTGTGCTTGCTTATAAAGGACATCCCTATACGATTGAATATAACAAACTGGAAACGAACGATTCCCGTCTTAAACTTGTAACTGTAGAAGACTTTAAGAAAAATCCTCAAAAATTTGATGTGATTATCTCTATTTCTAGTTTTGAACATGATGGGTTAGGGCGCTACGGAGATCCTCTGGATCCCAATGGAGATTTAAGAGCGATGCAGGAGTGTTTAGAGATGCTCAATCCTCAGGGAAAACTCATTCTCTCTGTTCCTGTGGGAGGAGGGTGTTTGGTTTGGAATGCTCATCGCATTTATGGACGTCAGAGACTCCCCAAGCTATTTAGAGGATGGAATTTGATCGATTATAGTGGTCCCGATTTGAATGCCCTTCTTGAGGGGCCTGCAGAAGATCAGTACAAGCAACCGATTTTTCTCCTCGAACCTAGTGGTCCTTAACAAAAATTCTTCAGGTAATTTCGGCGTTAAAGTCCCTGAAATCAACGAACGCAAGTTCATTCGTATTGCATGAATACGGATGAATTTGCGTAGCCTGATGGTCGATGATTTGAGCGAGCTTTCACGCTCGAAATGACTCAAAGAATTTTTGTTAAGGACCACTAGTCATTAGAGTTGCACCTAAACGACTCTGGGGAGATTTCACCCGTTTTTCAGAAAGTGCATAGCTAGATTTGTTTAAAATTAGGATGATTTAGGTGAGAGATTTTTGATAGATTTTGGCTTCTTAAAATCGAAAACATTGTCTATTCAGACAAGGAGAGATTTTAAGAAATCGAAAGACACAAAAAGATCCGCATAAATCATCCTAATTTTAAACAAATCTAGCTATATAACTATTTTGTGCGTGCTTTTGTTGGTGTGGCGAAATGGAATACAGGATTATGAGGGTCTGCTCTTTTGGTATGGTAATAGGCTATGCGGTGTTCTCCTTCTGAAAGTTTATTCAGGGTAAAGAACATGGCCCGACGTGGGCTCGTACTGTTATTAATCTCGGAGTAGTGGGGAACAAAAGAGGTAAAAATAACG
>JAKQGT010000151.1 GCA_029556005.1 Chlamydiota bacterium
TTTAGAAGCCCTCAATCCCCCTTCAGGGGTATTTTTCAGAGGAACTCCTCGGGATTGTTCCCACCCCCAAACAATTCTGGATCTGATTACACCCGCTATGCTCCAGTTTTTTAGCGGCCCCAGAGCGAGTTTACTCCGCCGGTTTACGACCCTTCCCTTCAGTCCTCTTCAAAACAAAGAAGCTATCAAAGCGATCACCTTAAAATTTCTTCAAGAAGAACACGAACGGGTAAAGGAAAAATGGCATATTACCCTCACCTGGACGGAAGACTTTGTCTCTTCCTTTTCTACACTCGTCACTCCTTTAGAGGGATTTTCTCCTATTCGAGAGGCGATTCAAGTGGACTTACGTGCTAAGATTTTAGAGAAATGCCTCGAAAAAGGGGGCGCGCATCATACCTTACGCCTCGATTTCAATAACGAAGAAGATATTTTAGATTTTATTGAGGATTGAGAAATTCTCGGAACTGATCTTGAAGAACTGAGGGGACCACTTCATCGATTCCCTTTTTATCGTACATGAGAAAGTAGGTGCAGGCAAACATTGTGCCGAGTGCGGGACTAAAAAGAGCCACAAAAAGAGAGACTCCACACACAAAAGAACGTTTAATATTGAGCCACCGACGGTGAAAGTATTTTTTCAGTTTAAAAAGCTTAAAACCTGTTAACACATTCCCCATTAACGCTAAGATAAACACCCCTACATTAAATATTCCCCAGGCGATATCCGCAAGGAGCAACATGAAAAAAAAGAAACGTGCCGCAATGGATGAAAAAATATGGCTCTCAGGAACCTTTTCTTTTCCCCCCAACTTCATCTCAGAAATATGGTAAGAAAGATCGATTGTATCTTCTCCCAACTCCGCCCGCTTTTCCACATGCTCGAAAATATCATAAATCGCCATGAGGATCACCTCTTATGTTTCAATTTGTTAAACCCATTTAATGCAGCAATCCGGTACCCTTCAGCATAGGTAGGATAGTTAAACACTTGGTCAATAAAATAATCGATCTTTGCATTGAACGTCATCGCGACTTGACCAATGTGAATCACTTCCGTTGCTTCACGTCCAATGATGTGGATTCCCAGAATTTCCAACGTGTCTGCGTGAAATAAGATTTTAAACATTCCGGGATCATTTCCGGCAATAGTATTCTTCGCAATTTCGTAGTAATACGCGCGTCCTACTTCATAACGGAAACCTAAATTTTTCAGCTGCTCTTCTGTGTAACCACACGAAGAAATTTCAGGAATGGTATAAATCCCAATCGGATAAAACGTCGGGAAATGATGCGTTTCGGCGCCAAAGGCATGACGTGCAGCCAGTCTTCCTTGCTCCATACTCGTGGAAGCTAATGCGGGACCTCCAATCACATCCCCCACCGCATAAATGTTGGGGACGATCGTTTGAAACAAAGCATTCACAGGAATGTACCCTTTACTATCAACTGAGATGCCCGCATTTTCAATGCGTAAGTGATCGACATTCGCCACTCGCCCCAAAGCATAAAGGAGCATCTCCGCTTTGAGAGATGAACCATCATTAAATTTCACTTCCACTTCATTTTTATGACGAATAATTTCATCAAAATCTTTGTTTCCGACAAATTTGAGACCTATTTTCGTGAGGGCTGTTTGAAGATGCATTCCAATCTCTTTATCTAGATAAGGAAGCATTTGCTCCTTCTTATCAATCACCGTCACTTCTGTACCCAAAGCAGCGAAAAAACTCGCATACTCAGACCCGATGATCCCCCCTCCCAGTACTAGCATGTTCTTCGGCACGTGGTCGATCGAAAGGAGGCGGGTAGAATCGAGGACCATTTCTTTATCGAAAGGGACGTTTTTAGGATTACGAGGCTTCGATCCTGTGGCAATCACAATACGCTCACCCGTCACAAGGTGAGTGAGGTGGTTATTGTCATCCAAAACAGCGATTTGATGGTGGTTTTCAAAATGGGCAATGCCCTGAACTAACACAATTTTGTTTTTATCGAACTGACGGTGCAGTTGTTTGATTTGCTCTTCTAAAACCAAATTGAGACAAAAATTTAGATCATTAATAGAGATCGATTGCTTAGGAATCTCCTTTTGCCCATAGAAACTTTTTGTATAAAAATCGGAAAGATTGAGAATGGCTTCTCGTAGAGATTTTGAAGGGATTGTTCCCGAATGCAAACAGGCCCCACCAGGATTAGGATAGCGCTCAATGATTACTACGGACTTTCCCAATTTGGCAGCTTGAATCGCACACTTTTGACCTGCCGGCCCCGATCCAATCACCACTAAATCTGCGTATAATTCTTCCATTTTTCAACATTACAAATAAATATTTTCCTTTTACAATCTTCCGGAGTAATAAATCAACATTGATCGAAAACTCCTGAGGTGTTAACATTCTTCCAAAAATAAAAGTAGGTTTGTATGTCTAAACGCTGTCAGGTAACAGGAAAAAAGCCCCGTAGAGGAAAAAGCTATTCGATCCGCGGAATCGCAAAGAAGAAAAAAGGGATCGGTCTAAACGTCACGGGAACAGTGAAGCGTCGCTTCCTCCCCAATCTTTTTAAAAAACGTTTTTGGCTTGCTGAAGAAGACCGCTTTATCACCCTTAGACTCTCTACAAGTGCCATGCGCACGATCGACCGCCGCGGCCTCTTTGCCGTTGTGCAAGAGCTCCGTGCAAAAGGGCAAAAGATTTAAGTTAATCTACCCGGCTATTCTAGTCGGGGTTTTTTTAATTTTTTACTCTTTACATGTTTCCCTCCCCTCAAAAAATTCTCCCATTCAATTTTACTCTACTTCCCAGCGCGATGATTTAAAATGGGTTTTGCAGAAGGCATTACAAAAAGCTAAACATTCGATTCACCTTTCTACCTATGGCCTCACCGATCGTTCGATCCTCAGCCTCCTCAAAAAAAAAGCACAGAGAGGGGTCGACGTCCATCTCTATTACCATCAACAAAACACCCCCACCCTTCATCAACTCGAAGCGCCCCACTTCACCTTCCATCCCATCCAGGAAAAGGGGCTTATGCATGAAAAAATTTGGATCATTGATGAAAGTTGGGTTTTCCTAGGTTCTGCCAATCTGACCTATTCCTCGTTAAAAATGCATGACAATAGCCTATTAGGTTTCTATTCCCCTCCCTTGGCTGAGGTCCTTCTTCGCTCCCGTCCAGAAGATTTTTCAATAGATATTGGAGGGAAAAAATTGCGCTATTTCTCCCTTCCGAGTCGTAAAGCTCTCCCTCACTTGCTAGAAACATTGGATCAAGCTAAAAAATGTGTGGTACTATCCCTCTTTACGTTTACCCATCCCCTTATCGTAGAAAAACTCATCACTCTCCATGAGCGAGGAATTCAAATAATTCTTAATATAGACAGCTACACGGCGCGCGGTGCAAGTCAAAAAGCCCTCACCCCTTTAGCAGAGGCAGGCATTCAGGCGACTTTAAGCAAGGGACCCCAGCTTTTCCATCACAAGTGGGCTCTGATTGACAACACAACTCTTATTTTAGGCTCGGCTAATTGGACTCAGGCTGCTTTTTCAAAAAATCGCGATTTTATTATATTTTTAAATTAAAAATATTATAATATTGTTTTTATTATATATTTTTAATATAATAATTAAGCTGAATTGTAAAAAATAGGGAAGAAGATGAGCTCG
>JAKQGT010000154.1 GCA_029556005.1 Chlamydiota bacterium
TTATCAATCTTAGACGCTGAGCTTCAACAAGAAATTAGCAAAATTTTCTTTTAGTTTGAGTACATTTTAACTCTTTTAGGAGTTAAAATAGGCTTATGGATTTAAACATCATTCCCAAAGAGCCCGGTGTGTATCTGATGAAGGACAAAAAGGGGGAGGTCCTTTATGTAGGAAAAGCCAAAGACCTTAAAGTGCGGGTGAAGCAGTATTTTGTGCCCGGACGTGATGGGCGTCTCATGGTTCCCTTTTTAACATCTCAAATTGAAGCGATTGAGACCATTGTGACCTTTTCAGAAAAGGAAGCCCTTCTCCTCGAAAATACCCTGATTAAACGGTACCGCCCCAAGTACAATGTGCTTCTCAAAGATGATAAAACCTTTATCAGTTTAAGTGTCAATCACCGTCATACGTGGCCCCTCATTAAACTCACACGCTATAAGGGTAAACCCAAAGGGGATGCGCTTCACTTTGGTCCCTATACGAGCGCTTTTGCTGCCAGACAAACCCTCGATCTCATGAATCGTGTTTTTCAATTGCGCCAGTGCTCGGATCGCGAGCTCCATTCTCGCTCGCGTCCTTGCCTCCTTTACGCAATCAAGCGGTGTCTAGCCCCTTGTGTGGGGAAGTGTTCTAAAGAGACTTATGAGCAGGAGGTCAAACGGGCGATTCAATTTTTGAAAGGACATGACAAAGAAGTGATCGAACAACTCAAAAAAGAGAGGGAAGAGGCTTCTAACCAAATGGAATATGAAAAAGCCGGAGCCCTTCACCAAACGATCCTGCAAATTCAGCACGTTACGGGGAGTCAACAATCCATTATTCGCACCAAAGGGAAAGACTGCGATGTCTTTGCTCTCTATCATGAAGGAAAGCACCATATCATTGCAGAGCTCATTTTTCGCGAAGGGCGCCTCATCGGAGCGGATCATTTTAAGTTTGTCGAAATCGCCTCCACCGATCAAGAGATTTGGGAAACTTTTTTAGTGCAACACTACCAAGAAAAAACCCCACTCCCTCCCGAAATACTTCTTCCCCTGGAACTCCAGCAAAAAAAGGCTCTCGAAGAGATCCTCTCTATTAAAATTGTCTACCCGCAAAAAGGGGAAAAACAGGCTCTCGTTCGCCTCGCACATAAAAACGCTAAAGCTCTCTTTTCCCAAGAACTCTCTAGAGAAGAACTCCTTTTAGATCTCCAGGAAACCTGCGGTTTAGATCGATGCCCTGTCCGGATTGAATGCTTCGATACTTCCAATATTTCGGGAACAGACCTGGTAGCTTGCATGGTGGGATTTACTGATGGGAAGCGCGATAAAGAGCGTACGCGCCTCTTTAAAGTGAAGGGAATTGATAAGCCCGATGATTATGGAGCTTTAAAAGAGGTCCTCACTCGACACTACACAAAAGCTAAGGAGAAGGATGAACTCCCCGATTTAACTCTCATTGATGGAGGAAAAGGACAACTCAACGTGGCTTTAGACGTTTTTCAGGCACTCGAAATTGCCTCAGTAGATGTGATTTCCCTAGCAAAAGAAGAGGGACGTCATGATAAAGGGCTCCATTTTGAAAAGATCTTTACTCCCCACAAAAAAGACCCCATCTTCCTTTCTCCCCGCTCCTCAACTCTTTTTATTTTGCAACAAATCCGAGATGAAGCTCACCGCGTGGCAATCACCTACCACCGTAAAAGACGGACCAAGCGTATTATCCAAACAGAGCTCGAGGGCATTCCCGGTATTGGCCCTAAAAAACGGACCCTTCTTCTCAAACATTTTGGGAGTGTAAAGCAGCTCAAAAAAGCGACTCTCCAGGAGCTTCAAGAACTTAAAGGACTCAATCAAAAAGACATTGAATCTATTGAAAAGTTTCAACAAGATTCACGGTAAAGGGCTTTTGATATCCAAATTGACGGGCTAGAAGAGTTCCCAACTCCTTTTGAATCTCTTCGAAAAAACCCTCTTCTTTTTCTTCGGGAAGGGTCACAAAAACCTCTAAAGATTGCTTCCCATGAATCACCACATCTGCATAAGGCTCTTGGTTCGGAAAGCGCCCTTTCCAATAGTTACTGACCATCTCAGAGATGAGGGACTCCTCCACTTCGATTTTCAAGCCTTCCATCTCAATCTGAAAAAAACGTCTCCGATTTATGAAATAAAGAGCCAATAAGAGTAAAAAGGATCCCCCTATCAGAGTGGCTCCCAAAATCTGATAAAATGCAAGACTTTCTAAAAGAGAGTTAATCAAAAAAATACGGAGATGGGGAACATAAGGCAAAACAAAGAAAAACAAACCGACTGTCAAAATAAAAAAAACGATAAAGAAATGAAGGGCAGAAAAGAGGATATTTCCTACTTTCATGCTTAAAACTCTTCGGTATTAAATTCTTTTTCAGTCTCTACTTCTTTAGTTTCCACTACGCTCGCTAAAGGGACATCTGAAATGAGGGCTTTAAAAACTACGTGCACACAGGCAACATGGAGCCCTGTCAGATGGGTCACTTCAGCAGCAATTTTTGTCTGAATCTCTTCGGCTTTTTCCGGAATCGATATCCCATGTGCGATGTTCACTTCCACTTTGATACTGACGGAGTGATTTTTCTGGTCTTGCTCTACATGGATCCCTTTAATCCGTTCGTTACCTTCCCTCCCTAGAAGATTATCTAGGAGTGTCCCTTCTAGAAGAGCCACTCCTTCAATCTCAGCTAGACATTTAATGACAATCGCTTGGAAAACTCGTGTCTCGATATCTCTAATAAAAACCGTATCTGCAAATTTCAGCTCTTTTGTATCGAGCTCTTTAAACTGATCATGCATAGACACCTTTCAATTTTACTTTTTTCAGCAGTGTATCGAAATCACGTGAATCATCCAAGAGATCTTTTTACACTTTAGCAAGTGGTGACGTATTTAAATACCCCGTATCAACGAAAGAGCCTCCCTGATGGTGTGGATTCTTTTTAGGTCCTTCATCGGAATCTCCACCTCCAAAGACAAAACTCAAAGTCGCATAAAGTCCTGCTACAACTGCCACAACACCCGCTACAATTCCTGTTTTAGAGAGGCAATCATCACTGAAGCATTCGTCCTCATTCTTTACAGGATTCTCTCGAGGAACGGGAATAGGTGCCACAACCTCATCGCGCAAATGAACCATTTCACGCATGGAGAGTTCATTCATTTGCCCCCCTTGCACAATCTTAGAATTGTTATCTAAGGCAGCAATTATTTTTCTGGCTAGACTATACGCAGGACTTTCCTTAGGAATCTGCATGTCGTAAGGAACATCTTCCTCAGCGGGGTAGGTAGGAGTAAATAGGCGGATTCCATCCATCTTTCGTCGACACTGAGGACAAAGAACCTCAACACGCCCCACAAGCTTTGAAGCGATATATTCTGAAAGGGCTTCCAGATTAAATCTTGCAGCACAGCATGGATCTTTTTGTTTTTCAACTTCGCCTACAACCTCATATTCCGCTTCCTGACCTCGATCTTTTTCTATATAAGCCTCAACGGGGTTATAAATCCGTGTTAAAGCTATGGGACATTCATAAATTGTTGCCATTTTTCACCCCTTTGTGTGAAGTTTTCATAAAGATGGCCGTCATTAAAAGGGATTCAAGAAATTATTTCAACTATTCTTATTCTTGTTTGAAATTATTGTTTCTCAAAGGTATGGTTGTAGAAACGGATTTCACCCCAAGGTCAACATGTACACTTTTTTTAGCGTCCTTCTTTGGTTAATCATCGGAGCGATTTGCTCACGAACAGCTAAACAACGGGGACGGAGCCCCTCTCTATGGTTTTTCCTCGGCATCCTCCTGGGGGTTATTGGTCTTATTATTTTATATATCCTCCCCCCTAAAAAGATAGCATTGGCAACGGCTCCTTCTTCACCCCCTCTAAGCCCTCCTCTTATCGAAGGCACCCCTTCTCTCGTTGTAACCGAAAGTGCTCCTGAAACAACGATCCTGTGGTATTACTTAGATGAAGGAAATAAGCAATTTGGCCCCATGAGTTTTCACGCCCTTCAAACGGCTTGGGATGAGGATCAAATTACAAGTACAACTTATGTTTGGAATGAGCAGATGGAAAACTGGAAAACCCTCGAAGAAATTCCTGACCTTCTCGACAAAGTGCGTCGCACCCCAGAATAATCCCCTTTCTTCCAACAAAAAAAGAGTCCTTTAATAGGACCCTTTTTCTTAAAAAAGAAATAAATGTGTTTACCAAGAAGCCTTGGTAACTCCAGGGATGAGACCCGCATTAGCCATCTCACGGAAGCACAGGCGAGAAAGTTTAAATTTTCTAAGGTATCCGCGAGAGCGTCCTGTCAGGATACAGCGGTTGCGGAGGCGGATTTTTGAAGAGTTCCGGGAAAGTTTATTCAGAGCGTCTTGAGCCTTCATACGCTCTTCATCACTAACGTGTAAATCTCGGACAATCTTTTTCAGTTCTTTTCTCTTTTCCCATTTGAGGCGCACAAGGTGCTCTCGGCGCTTCTCTTTTTCGATCATTGCTTTTCTAGCCATATAAACCTATTTTTTTCTCGCTGGTCCTTTCTGTCTCTGTTTGCGGTTTGGATCCCGTTTGTTAATGACATAAAGGCGCCCACGTCGTCTAACAATCTTATCCCCTTTACTCGGGTCTGCTTTTACTGATGCTCGTACTTTCATGGTGACATCCTACATTTCGCATTATGCCAACGATCTTACCTCACCTAAGATTTCTTGACAATTGTAATAAATTTCTAGACTTGAATTTTACTATTTGATGGATTATGCTGATTACTGATTTGAATTAAAAATTGAGATGACTCATGAAACGCACCTATCAACCCAGTAAGCGTAAACGCAAAAAAACCCATGGTTTTCGGAATCGTATGAAGACAGCTTCAGGCCGTAAACTCATTAATCGTAAAAGACGAAAAGGGCGTAAGCGTTTGGCAGCGTGAACCTGAAATTTTCGCGAATTCAAAGGCTTCTCACGAAAAAAGATTACCGTGAGGTTTACAATGGCGGCCAAAAATACATAGGAAATAAGTTATTGATTTTCTATAGGTTAGCCACTTCTCCTAACCCTCGATTGGGCATTACAATTAAAAAAAAATGGGGTAAAGCTCATGAAAGAAATCGCTTTAAACGGGTTGTCCGTGAAGCTTATCGAGCCGAATATCTCAAACTTCCCCCTAATATAGAATTAAATATTCATCCTCGGGAGGGCTATGGTAAGCTCACCCCTGAAGAAATCCTATGTGAATTAAAAACTCTAGTAACGATTTGTGGCGAAGCTAAATCCAAACCAACAACTGGCTGTTCAAACAACTGAGGGGCGGGTTCTTATTTTGGCGGGAGCGGGAAGTGGAAAAACCCGTGTTCTCGTCCACCGGATCGCCCACCTTATTGGCAATTGCCGGGTCTCCCCTTCTTCCATTTTAGGTCTTACTTTTACGAATAAAGCTGCAAAAGAAATGCAGGAGCGGATCGGAACCTTGGTGAGTGATGCCGCAGCCAAAGAAGTAACCCTTTCTACCTTCCATAGCTTTTGTATGAAAATCCTCAGAAAGGAAATCCACCGTTTGGGATTTACCCCCCGCTTCACCCTTTATGATGAACGGGATATGCGTCGCCTCATCATGCAGGTAGCGGAAGAACTTTTTGATGGGGAAAACCTCTCTTTGGAACCCATTATTGCCGCAATCTCTATTATCAAAAGTAAAGGACTCAAAGAAGAGGCTTTCCCTAAAAGTGGGGATAAGAAGCAGGACCAATTCATCAAAGAGGTTTATGAAAAGCTGCGGATTGCCATGCGTGCTCATAACGCTCTCGATTTTGATAGTCTTCTCACCCTCACTGTTGAGCTCTTTGAAACATTTCCCGATGTCCTCGATCACTATCAAGAACGGTTCCGCTACATCATGATCGATGAGTATCAAGATACCAATCCGATCCAGTACCAATTGGCGTCTCTTCTAGCCGCAAAATATGGAAACCTCTGTGTGGTAGGAGATGATGATCAGTCCATTTACGCGTGGAGAGGAGCTGAAATCGAACACATTTTAAACTTCCCTGCAGACACAACGATTAAACTCGAACATAATTATCGCTCGACTTCCCGCATTCTAGAAGCTGCAAATAGTGTGATCCGCAATAACTCGAAACGCCATGATAAAGTCCTCCGTCCTAACTTAGGAGAGGGGGAAACACTAGAAATTTTCAATACCCCTTCAGAACAAGAGGAAGTCGATGCGGTGATTAAGCGGATGCTCCGTTTTAAAGAGGAACAAAACCTGCGCTGGAAAGACATGGCTATTTTATACCGGTCTAATAATCTCTCACGCCTCTTTGAAATCTCTCTTATGCATACCGTTTGGCGCAAAGGGGGACAGTGGGTGCGCGGAGTCCCCTATCAGGTTTTTGGAGGCACAGAGTTTTTTGAAAGAAGTGAAGTGAAAGATTTAATGGCCTACATGCGGATTCTCTCTAATCCCCAAGACCAAGAAGCCCTTCTCCGTATCATTAACTTCCCTCGCCGTGGGATCTCTGATAAAACGCTTGATACAATCACCCAATATAACCGGAAAGCGAAACTTCCCCTTCTCGACGTCTTAGAAAAAATCACCAAAGATCCTTTCTCTGAACTAGAGATCTCTTCGAGGGGAATGGGAGGGATTACAAACTTTATGCTCCTTTATCATGAAGCGGCAGAGAAGTTTAAAAGGGAACCTCTTCACCAAGCTTTGGAATGGCTCATCCAAAAAATGGACTATAAAAAAGCGATTTTCGACGAAGTAAAAAGTGAAAAAGCTCGTGAAATCAAACTGGAAAATGTTCAAGCCTACATCGATGCTCTGAAAGCTTATGAAAAAGAAGAGGATGCCTCATTAGAAAACTTCCTCTCTGATGCGATGTTAGACCGACGCAAAAAAGAAAAAAATGATTACGACGCCCTCAATTTAATGACTTTCCATAGTGCTAAGGGATTGGAATTTCCCGTGGTATTTTTAGTGGGTCTAGAAGATCATCTCATTCCCCATCTTAAAAGTCAGACTAAGGAAGGTATTGAAGAGGAGCGTCGCTTGCTCTATGTTGCCATCACACGCGCTATGAAACATCTCACTTTAAGCATGGCAAGGAAACGGACACAGCACGGGAAACTTGTCAGTTGTAATCCTTCCCGTTTTCTTTTTGAAATTCCGAAAGAGATCCTCAATGTAACATCTTGGAAATGAGGATAGAAATATCTTCTTTATTTTCAGGAGGGGCATAGCGGTAGGAGATTTGAGCATGCTCTAAAGCTTCGTCCCTCTGATCTTGCTTGAGTAAAAACTCTGAAATGACAAGATGCATTCTCCAGAAATGCTCACCCTGCCCTTTACTATATTTTTCCAAAAAAGCTTCTAGCGGCTCGATCGATTCTTTTTCCTGAAAATCCAGGAGGGCCATTCTCTCAAGGGTTTCTTCCTTCCCTTCTTCTAAAAGAACTTGACGCAGAGCTAGGGCTTCTTCTATTTTTCCCGCCCCAACAAGCGCTGTATATTTTTCAAGAACGAGTTCGGGTACCTGGACCTCTTCCGTTCCAACCCTAAGAATTTCTTTTGCTAATACTTCAGAACCTAAAGCCCGTGCTTCTTGAAAGCAGAGATTGAGCTCTCCAGCACTTCTATCTTTTTTAGCTTTTTCAAAACGTTTTTTGAGAAGCATATACCGGTGTCCTAAGTTTTGTAAATGGTGGGCAAAACTTGAAATGCCAGGAAGAGGATATCCCAAACGGGTAATCTCATTTCGATCGGTCCCCACAAGGACAACGGTAGGGAAAGCATGGATATTATACCGATCTTTGAGGGTATGGTTTTGCTCAAGAATTTCCTGTGGTTGGACATTGAGTTCGGGAAAGTCAATGTGAACAAAGACCCACTCTTTAGGGAGCTCTGCAGCAAAAATTTCCTTAAGGAGTCCCTTGCAATTTTCTGACCAATCTGACCCTGTAAAAATGAGGGCCATGGGAAGGGCATGAGCCTCTGCAATGTCTTTCCCTTTGACGTAATTATCTGTCATCAGGGGGGTAGCGGAAAGCATACTAGTGGCAATTAAAAATAGACTAAGAAACTTCATAATGATTTAATCCCGCTTTTGCATTATAATGTAATCAAACAAGTTGTTTGAATATATAAAAAATGCATGAATTTCTTCCTACTATTATCTTACGTCACCGGAGAGAAAACTTAAAAAAATGTAGTCTCCGTGGGCTGGAATCTCGGCAGGATCTCCTTTTTTTTATCTATCCCGTGGATCCCCTACCTTTATTAAAGGGACAAGTCCTTCTCTCACTCAACGCTCCTCCTCTTACTGAGGAAGATCGAGGTAAGGGATTGTTTTTGATCGATGGAACCTGGAAGTATGCAACACTTATGGCACGCCAAGTGAAGGGAGAGTTTATCAAGCGGAGTATTCCCAAAGAGTTCCGGACAAGTTATCCTCGGAAACAAACCGCATGTGACGATCCTGAAAGGGGGCTAGCCTCTGTTGAAGCTCTTTATATTGCCTATCATATTTTAGGCTACGAAGCGGAAGGCCTTCTCGATCACTACTATTGGAAGGATGCATTCCTCAATCTCAACTCACCTCTCCTCCAACATAAATCCATTTCCCCTTGATTTTTTCGAAAGTGCTTATCTCATGCATCATTTGCTCTTCCCCTCGAAAGGTATAAAAAGCGATAAATTGCACGGTTCCTCTGCTTCCTTCTTCTGAGCTTGATAACACTTCTAGCTTGGTCCACTCTGTATCCTTTGCCATAGCTTGAGTATGCTTACGATCAAACGTCTCTAAAGGAACTCCCCCCATCGTCTCTTCGATATAGTCGAAATTGTTCTGCGTATAAGCAACGTAACGAGAGCGCATGAGGGCTTCTGGAGTGGATGGTAACGCCTTTCCTTCTAGATAGGGAGCGCAACACGTGGCATAAGTTTTCCCGGAGCCACAAGGACAATTCATCCTACAAGCTCTCGGGTAAGTTCGATGAACAGTTCAAAAAATACAAAAATAGCCAAGAGGGCAAGCGCGATTTTTCCTCCCGGAAGCTGGCGTTGGAGGAGGGGATAATCTTTATAATACCGCCCCACCCAAACCATGAGCACCGGAAAAAGCCCTAAAAGAAGGGCACACCCCACTCCCCCCGCATATCCCAAAGCTTTGAGAAAGATCGTAGGATTGATTCCCACAATAATAATAGGAGGGATATAGATAATTGCGCAAAGAGCCACTTTTTTCCAGCCCACTTTGGGGATTTGTAACCCATCTGAAAGAAAGTCTAGTAGCCCCAACGTCACTCCTAGAAAAGATGTTGTTAAAGCAAACGCACCAAAAAACTGACCGATCATATAGATGGGGGATTTGGGGAAAATATAACGCAAGGGTTCCACAGCTGTCTGGCCTAAAACCTCAGCCTGCAAAAGACCATGTGGCCCCTCAACAGGAACGAGCCCGAGAATCAAATACTCCCAAATAATGTACCCTAGGAAAGGAAGGGTTGTCCCTACCAGAATGGCAAAACGGACCATCTTGGGGTTCCGTTCTAAGTAAGTGGTTAAGCTCGGAATGATTCCTTGAAAACTAAAAGAGGTAAACATAATCGGTAGGGCCAAAACAGCCGGAATCCAATGGGTTCTCAGCAAGAGTTCAAACTTGACCTCAGACACACCCACAGCCACGAAAGCAAAATAGGAGAGTCCTAACCCTATCATGAGGATAAAATTGATGCGATCCACAAACCGTGTCCCCATGTATACACACGCCCCAAAGACCACAGAAAAGAGGGTCAACCCCACAACATGG
>JAKQGT010000344.1 GCA_029556005.1 Chlamydiota bacterium
TTGAAAAATCGACACGTTACATTTATTTCGATCAAAAATATGAAGGGGAGTTTCTTTTCTTTCGTGAGCCCATTTTAATGACCTCTGCATATCGCGATATTTATGTGGATACGTGTAACCATTTGTTTGAAGTCTATGGGCGTTTGATTCCTCCCTTGACCGAGTATATGGAGAAAAAATTTCCCAAAGAACATGAAGTCTCCAAAATTGCCTATACAGCTGCGCTGCGTGCAAAAGTGCTCGATTGTCTGCGGGGACTCCTTCCTGCCAGTGCTCTGACAAATATGGGAGTCTATGGAAATGGACGGTTTTTTGAGTCGCTCATCCAAAAACTCAACTGTCATAACCTTTCTGAGCTTCAGGAAATAGCCCGTTCAAGCCATCAAGAACTTTCGAAAGTCATGCCCTCCTTTGTCCGTCGAGCGGATCTCAGCCATAAACATCAACAATCTTTTGCAGAGTTTAGAGAGAAAACCGATGAGGAGCTCCATATCATTGCAGAGCAATACACCTCTTCTTTAGAACCGTTAGACCGACCGACTGTACGTCTTATCAATTATGATCAAGAAAGTCCGATTAAAGTGGGAGCCGCCCTCCTCTTTGATCAATCAAAAGCAGGTCTATTAGAACTTCAAGAAATGTGTCGTAGACTTCCCAAAGAGGATCTCTCCCGTATTTTTGAAGCCGCCAGCGCTTTTAGACAAAACCGTCGCCATAAATCTCCACGTGCCTTAGAACAAGCTGAGTTTACCTTTGAAATTGTTGCGGACTTCGGGATTTATCGTGATCTTCAACGTCACCGTACCCTTTCCCAACAACGTCAACCTTTATCCTGTCATTTAGGGTATTACATCCCTCAAGAAATTCTGGATACGGATATGGAAAAAGAGTACCGCGAAGCGATGGACAAAGCTAAAGATGTTTACGAAGAAATTGCAAAAGAACTTCCTGAAGAAGCACAATATGTTGTTCCCATGGCCTATAATATCCACTGGTACTTTCACATCAACCTCCGTGCTTTGCAGTGGATGTGTGAGTTGCGTTCCTCTCCAGCAGGACATCCCTCTTACCGTTATGTGGCACAAGAAATGGCCAAACAAGTTTCTCAGGTTTTTCCTGAGTTTGAACGGTTCTTTAAATTTGTCGATTATGAAGGGTATGAGCTAGGGCGTCTTGGTCAAGAAATGCGTACAGTAGAAAAAATGAAATCACGTTAAACGGGAAAAGCTCATGAAGAAGAAAGGAAGTGTGCTCGGGGGGACACTTCTCATCGCAGGAAGTTGTATTGGTGCAGGAATGCTTGGCCTTCCAATTCTAACTGGAATGGCAGGTTTTTTCCCCTCCTTCATTATGTTTGTGGTTGCGTGGCTTTTTATGACAACAACTGCTCTCTTAATGGTGGAAATTCTGGGATGGTTTGATAAACCCGTCAATATGATTTCTATGGTGGAGCATACGCTAGGTCCCTTGGGCAAACTCCTTTGCTGGGTCCTCTATCTTTTTCTTTTTTATGCTCTCTTAGTTGCCTATATGTCTGCTAGTGGTAATCATGCCACTTTGGTTGCGCACAATCTATTGGGTTTCCTCCTTCCCAATTGGGGAGGGACTCTATTCTTTGTCATTGTTTTTGGGTGGATTGTTTACCTAGGAACAAGAAGTGTCGATTACGTCAATCGTTACTTAATGATTGGAAAAATCTTTGCCTTTGTGGTTTTAATCTTTTTTGGCCTTCAATACATCACCCCCCGCTTACTCCTCCACTGGGAACCGAAGTATGCTCTTTTTACTTTTCCTATTTTGATTATTTCCTTTGGGTTTCATAATATGATTCCCGTCCTGATGCAGTATATGGGAGGAGATCGAAAAAGAGTCCGCAAAACGATTTATGCTGGATCCATTTTTGCTTTTGTCATCTATTTGATTTGGGAGCTGACTGCTATTGGTATTCTTCCCTTAGAAGAGATCCTTGCAAGTTATAAAAAAGATATCGATGCGGCTCAAGCGATCCGCCTGTATGCGGGTTTGAATGTGATTGGGTTTTCTGCACAGGGGCTAGCATTCTTTGCAATCTTAACCTCATTTCTTGCTCAAGCCCTCAGCCTTTCTCATTTTTTGGGCGATGGCTTCAAGGTAAACAAAAAAGAGCGAGAAAATATTTGGATGTGCGCTCTAGCTCTCATTCCCCCTTTAATTTTTACGATGCTTTTTCCTGAAATCTTTTTTCAGGCCATCAATTTTGCAGGGGGGATTTGTGCCATTGTTCTCTTTGGAATTTTGCCTGCCCTCATGACCTGGATAGGGCGCTATCAAAAGCAAAAGCTTTTATCCGATCGTGTCCCTGGTGGAAAGCTTGTCCTTCTCTCCATTTTACTCGTGGCATCCTTTATTTTTTTCTATCAAGTTACTGGGATGCTAAACATTCCCATTTTTCCTAAACCCTAACCTAAGGGAGACACATGAAAATCAATCACTTTATTGGAGGCATTTTACTTGTAGCTGGAACAACCATTGGTGCAGGGATGCTAGCCCTTCCTGTCATGAGTGCGTTCGTAGGCTTTTTTCCCTCCTTGGTGATTTTTTTACTCTGCTGGTTAGTGATGCTCTCTACAGCCTTTTTCTTTTTAGATGCAAACTTTGCTGTTGAAGGAGAACCCAACTTAATTTCCATGGTTCACAAGACGTTAGGGGGGTGGGGAAAAGTTCTCAGTTGGGTTGTCTACCTTTTACTCCTGTATTCATTAACCGCAGCTTATATTGCAGCAAGTGCCCCCCTATTTTCTTCCGCAATTGAGTATGTGACAGGGTATGCTCTTCCAGATTGGCTTTCCCCTTTTGCCCTTCCTCTTATTTTTGGGAGTTTTGTTTATTTGGGAACCCTAGGTGTGGATGTGATCAACCGCCTGCTGATGTTAGGTCTAGGTGTTTCTTACTTCCTTTTGGTAGGATTTCTTCCTGAGCATATCGATAACACCCTCTTAACGCATACAGACTGGTCCCCGATTCTTGTGGTTTTTCCCGTGGTGATCACTTCATTTGGATACCACATTATTATTCCTAGCTTGACCACCTACATGCATCATGATCGGAAAAAGCTGCGCTGGATCTTAATGATTGGCAGCTTACTTCCCTTGATCATTTATATTTTATGGCAGGTATTGATTTTAGGCGTTGTTCCGATTGAAGGGAAAGAGAGCTTAGTAGAAGCTTGGCGAGCAGGGGCTTCTGCTACCCAACCTCTCACCCAAATTTTGAAGAGCAAATGGATTAAAATAGGGGCTCACTTTTTCTCCTTTTTTGCGATTGTTACCTCCTTTTTGGGGGTCACTCTCAGTCTCTCTGACTTCTTAACAGACGGCTTTAAGATCAAAAAAAGTTGGGAAGGACGACTCTTTGCCTGCGTTTTAACCTTTGTCCCCCCTCTAGTTTTTGTCTTCACCTACCAACGAGGGTTTTTTGTTGCCCTTGAATATGCGGGCGCTTTTGTGGCGATACTTCTAATCTTTTTACCGGCCATGATGGCTTGGAAGCTCAAAGAGCCTCGGTTTTATTCCACATTTTGGGGGAGGCTTCTCCTGATTTTTGTGATTCTTTTTGCCTTCTTCATTGTTGTCGTGGACATTCTCCAGCAATGGGGGAGTTTTCAACCTTTAATTTCTAAATACTTGCAATGAACTTCGATTTAGTATCCCCTTATAAACCCAGAGGAGATCAAGAGAAAGCCATTGAGGCGCTGACCGAAGGAGTGACGCGAGGAAAAAAGGCGCAAGTGCTTTTAGGAATCACCGGGTCTGGAAAGACATTTACCATGGCCCATGTGATTGCGAAAACGCAAAAACCCTCCCTTGTTTTAGCCCATAATAAAACCTTAGCGGCGCAGCTTTACCAAGAATTCAAAACCCTCTTTCCTAACAATGCGGTTGAGTATTTTGTCTCCTACTATGATTACTACCAGCCCGAAGCCTATGTTCCCCGGACCGATACCTATATTGAAAAAGACTTATCGATCAATGATCGGATTGAAAAATTGCGCCTTCGTGCGACCTGCTCCTTATTAGAGCGGGAAGATGTAATCATCATCGCTTCGGTCTCTTGTATTTATGGGTTAGGTCTTCCCGAATACTTTCGCGAAATGAAGCTCACCTTAGAAACAGGAGGAAGTTATCGACGCGATGATGTTTTGCTCCATTTGATCGAACTCCAATATGAGCGCAATGATTATGAGCTCACCCGCACCCATTTTCGTGTAAGAGGAGACATTTTAGAAATTGTTCCCGCCTATGAAGACGATCTCGCTTTTCGGATCGAATTTTTTGGGGATGAAGTCGAGCGTATTAGCGAAATAGACCCTTTAACCGGTCGCGTGAAAAGACGGGTAAAAGCCGTTTCCATTTATCCAGGTTCTCACCATGTGACTCCCGAAGAGGTTCGACTAAGCGCTATAGAAACGATCAAAGAAGAGCTCAAAGAACGGATCGCTTATTTTGATAGGGAAAACCTCCTTGTAGAAAAACAACGCATTGCCCAGCGCACCAAATACGATCTCGAAATGATCAAAGAGATCGGTTATTGCAAGGGAGTAGAAAACTATTCGCGCCATTTTGGAAAAAGAAATGCTGGGGAGCCCCCCGCTTGTCTTCTCGACTACTTTCCTAAAGACTATCTCCTTTTTGTAGATGAATCCCACCAGACACTTCCACAAATTCATGCCATGCATAATGGAGATCGGGCGCGTAAACAAGCTCTTGTTGACTTTGGTTTTCGTCTCCCTTCCGCTTATGATAACCGCCCTTTGACATTTGAAGAATTCCACCACCATATCCGCCAAGTCGTTTATGTTTCGGCCACCCCGGGTCCTTGGGAAATCAATGAAGCCGAAGGGGATGTTGTTCAACAAATTATCCGTCCCACAGGCTTACTCGATCCGATCATTGAAGTGCGCCCCGCCTCTAATCAAGTGGATGACTGCCTGGATGAAATCCGTATTGAAGCTGAAAAAGGGGGGCGCATTCTTGTCACCACCCTCACCAAAAAACTTTCTGAAGACCTCAGTAAATACCTCACAGAAATCGGCGTTAAAGCCAAATACCTCCACTCCGATATCGATACCTTAGAGCGTGTAGAGATCATCAAAGATCTCCGTCGTGGCGTATTTGATGTCCTCGTAGGGATTAACCTTTTGCGAGAGGGGCTTGACATTCCCGAAGTTTCCCTCGTTGCGATTTTAGATGCCGATAAAGAGGGATTTTTGCGTAGTGAAACCGCCCTTATCCAAACCTGCGGGCGGGCAGCGCGTAATAGTGCTGGGCGGGTGATCATGTACGCCGATAAAGAGACCAAATCTATCGCAAACACCCTTCGTATCACTCAAGAAAGGCGCAAAGTTCAAGAAGCATACAATAAAAAAGAGGGGATTGTTCCCCAAACCATCACCAAAGAGATCCTTGAAGACTTAACCACCGCCTTCCCAGAATATAAAGTCAAAGAAGAAAAAGAGGCCAAACCCACCTTTGATCCTAAAGAGATTCGAAACAAAATCGAAGAGTGCACCCAAGAGATGAAACAAGCTGCCAAAGAGCTGCGCTTCGAAGATGCCGCCCGTTTCCGAGATCTCAAGAAATACTACGAAGATCTCCAGCTTTTGGAAGACAATCCCCTTTAA
>JAKQGT010000172.1 GCA_029556005.1 Chlamydiota bacterium
TCTTTTTGTTTAAGACAGGGCTAACGCATTAAAATTTGTTGAAGAAGTGATTCCTAGGAAGAGCTTAAGCAACAAATTTTAATGCGTTAGCCCTGTTGTTTAAGAACTAATCGTGGTTTTTTATTCAACTATTCTGGTAAAATTTTCCGTGAATTCAATTTTTTTTTGGGATCATCATGGCAGGCATAGCGTGTAGTCTTTTTCCATCACATCTCTATGAAGAGTGGATTAAACCTCCTTTTGAGGAGGGACGTCTTCAATTTGCCTATGCCTTTTTTCAAAATCAAGAGACCCTTAAACAAGCCCCATCCTTAGTAGATCGCGTCATCCATTTGATTGCGGGAGCTCTGTTAATGATTCCTATCGTAAACTGGGTTGTTTATTATGCCTTACACTATTTTAATATGACCATTGGCGGGCGTTTTTTAGAGGCTGTTCAGTCAGGGAACGGAGCCCTTGTCGGATTTTATTTAGATCTAGGAATCGACCTAAACCTTTATGGGAATAATCTCCTCTATGAATCTGAAAGTGAGGAGATTGTTCGTGCATTGCTCGCACATGGAGTCTCTCCCCATCTCCGTTCAACAACAGGGGAAACGTTTCCAGAGTCGTTGATTACCAGAAGGAATGAAGATTTTCTACGGCGTTTAATTGCGGAAGGATTGATTGATTTTGACCCGTTTTTAACAGAAGAACTTTTCCTTAAAGCTAAATACAGTGAGAATACCCCCCTTCTGAAGCTTTTGATAGAAAAGGGATACGAAGGAAAACAGGAAGATTTTGAGGGATTAGCCCTCTCAGTTCCTTCTACGAATCCCCTTGTGGAGGTAGCTTTTAATCATGATATTTTGGGGATTCAAAGATTAGCTAGAGAGAAGAGCTTCCAAGAATTTTGCTTGGATTATGTTGCTTTAAAAACAACATTTCCAAAGATCCAAACGGACTGGATGTGGGATGTCCTATTCACAATTTCTCCCCAACACTTGAGACAATTTAAAGATATCGGGGAAGCTCCAGAAGTGACCCAGCCTCCTCCTGTTTCTATTGACCTCTCGACCATGATCAACCTATTTGATCGGATTAATTTTACCGACCCCAGCGCCCCCCATTATATGTCTGAATCGAGTCGCAAGGAAACCTTTGATAGTGTCACTCTCATTCGCTCTCCTGCCTATCTTCGCGAAGGGCTTGTCAATATACGAGAAAAAATTACGGGTTCTAAACAAGATGAAACCGGTGCAGATGCCCAAGAAATGCGCGATCATCGGGTCTACTTAGAATGGGTGATTTACTATTTGCAGCTCGATGAACCTTCTTATTCGGCTGCCCCTTTAGATTCTTTGAAAGCTAGTGTACTCATTGACCTAGGGAAGGCAGGGCAAGTGTGTTCAGGTAGATATAAAGAGCTCTTCTATGAATGTCGTTGTCGTCTATCCAAAGAAGAGATTAAAGCACTGAGTTTTGAAGAGCAGGTGATGGTCCATTTAGGGACTATCCGCTCTTTCATTATCTATCAAATTGTTCATGAACAGGCAAAAGGGTGTACCCATGCCCGTGATAATCTCTTGTTCCACCTGAAAGAGAGAAGAGGCATCCCTGGAGACAAGCCCCAAAAGGTTTTTGCTCCCGAGTATGGGGGGATTGAATTTACAACACAAACCGCAGCAGAAAATGCTTTTGACCCTCTCTATACACCAGCAAGGATGATCGGTCATATCGTGGAGTTACTCAGTAGCAGTGGTCAAAAAGCTTTAGATTTTAACAATCTCACGATGACATTCATGAATGAACGGTTTGCCCCTCGACTTCAAGAACAGAAACTGGTCAACATGCGGGGGAATTTAGCCCCCTTCATGAAGGAGCGCATGCAGTATGACGCGCTAGAAGAGCTTTTCCAAGCGCAAGATCCTGAGTTTGAACTCCAAAGACCGGGTGTCAGTGTTGCTGACTTTTTTATCCGTTTAAATGAGGACCCTTTACTCGCTCCTTTTGGGGAGTTTTTTACCTTTCCAGAGGCTCCTCTTTTTCAAGAGGCTTTTAGTGCGCAGATTCGAGAGAAAAAAGAGCGTTTTCACGCGTTCATGAAACTTTTTGCAGAGGATCCGGCTTCATACGAAAGATTGCAGCACGAAAAAGAGAGCGCTTTCCAAGCTTTTGATGAAGCGCAAAAATGTTTTGAAGAGCG
>JAKQGT010000201.1 GCA_029556005.1 Chlamydiota bacterium
TCTTCTAAATGCTTACGGGTCAGTTGTCCATTCTCATTTAAAGGAAGTGTCTTGACCACACATCCCCATTTCTCTAGGCGTTTTCCAGAATGCAGAAAGGGGGTTTCTTCAATCGGCGTGGTAAGGATATGGTTTTTCCCACTTTCATAAAGATGTTCGCTATAGGCGCTATGATAGACTTGAGCAATCGCTTCGGCTCCTGATGATGCAAGAATCAACTGATCCTTCTCATGAGCCCCCACAAAGGCATAAAGATCGCTGAAGCTACGTCTAATGGATGTGAAGGGTTCTTTTCCTTTGAGATAGGGAGCTGCTTGATGGTGCCAATGACGCTTTAAAAACGGCTGCATCTGATTGATCAGATGGGAAGAGGGTTTGGCTAAGGTGGAATTATCGAGATAGATTTCTAAATCCATTTTGCACATCATCTAGGGTTTCTTTTTTCCAATTCCCCTTTTGAAAGCTATAGCAAAGAGGTTCTCCTGTAGGGATTTCGAGTTGCAACACAGCCTCTTCCGATAAATTTTCCAAATGCATCACAATCGAGCGGAGGGAATTACCATGAGCAGAGACTAAGACATGTTTCCCTTTTTCCAAAAAGGGGACAATCCTTTTTTTAAAATAAGGGATTGAGCGCTGCGCTGTCATTTCTAAGCTCTCTCCGTGAGGAGGGGGTGTGCTGAAGCTGCGCCGCCAGATTTTCACTTGGTCTGCACCAAATTTCGCACGGGTTTCATCTTTATCGAGCCCTTGCAGCTCTCCATACATCCGTTCATTGATCTCCCATGCAGCATAAACGGGAATGCAATTCGCCTCTGCTTTAGCATCATAAATCTTTGCCCACTCTTCAAGCTTTCCTCCTCCTTCATGAAGAAGAAGGGGCGTTTTCCCACTTGCATGCTCACTCATCGCAATCATCGCTGTGAGTTGCGCGCGCATTAGAGAAGAAATGAAGATCACATCGAACGGAATAGCGCTGATGCGTTTTCCTGCATTTTGCGCTTCACATATCCCCTCTTTACTGAGAGGAATGTCGACCCATCCTGTAAAGCGATTTTTTTGATTCCATTCCGATTTTCCATGACGGAGTAAAACAAGTTTTGCACCTTTATCCATGAACCTATCCCGATAATCAATTTCCGGTATTTTTTACCTTTTCTGCCGATTTTTTCTCTTCATTTTGGGGCCTTGTCTCCTGGACAATGTCCTTAAATGAAAAGAAAAAATCTGAAAGAAAATCTCTAAAAATCCCAACAAATTGATTATCAGGATAGCTTCATAGATATTATCATAGAAGAGCAAGGAATTCCTTGCTATTGTTTTTATTGAGAATAATATTATATTATTATCCACTTATGAAAAGGTTAGCAAAAGTTTTAGCAGCTGCAGGTGTGGCTTCTCGTAGAGCCTGTGAAGCACTCATTTTTGACGGGAAGGTGAAGGTAAATGGCGTTGTGGTCAAACTCCCACAAACGCTTGTAGACCCACAGAATGATCGTATTCTCCTAGAGGATCACCCCATTCAAGCTCAGGAAGAAAAAGTTTATTATATCCTCAATAAACCCCGGGGCTATACCTGCTCCAATACCCGCCTGGGCTCTAAGAAGCTGGTCATCGACCTCTTCGAGGGGTTGCAAAAACGGCTCTTTACGATTGGGCGCCTCGATCGAGACACCACCGGACTCCTCCTGATCACCAACGATGGCCATTTTGCACAAGAAGTGATTCACCCTTCGAAAAACATCACCAAAGAATATCTTGTCAAAACGCAGCAAGAAATCACACACACCCATCTGGAAAATCTCTCGAAAGGAACGCTCATCGAAGGGAAATGGATTCGTCCCGTCAGTGTAAAAAAAATGCGCCGTGGAACGGTTAAAATCGGGGTTAAAGAGGGGAAAAAACGGGAGGTCCGCCTGATGGTGCAAAATGCAGGTCTTGATCTCCTTTCTCTCTCCCGTATTCGAATTGGCGGCTTAAAATTGGGCTCCTTAAACGAAGGAGAATGGCGCGAACTCTCTCAAAAAGAGCTTCAAATGATTTTTAATTAATGGAGGAAAAAAACTTTGGCTTTACCAGCAATTTCTTATGATTTTCTATATACTTCCTTAAATCGTTACCTTACCAGCGAACTACCGTCCTGCAAACAAGAAGAATTTGCTGCAGTCATGGGGGAATTCGGACAATTAAGTAGTAGAGTGACTCTTCTCGTGCAAAAAGGTGAAGTCACTCCAGAACTGATTGACACGTTACCAAAATTAGAAGCCTTAAGGGCTAAAGTTTTCTCAATCACTCAAGCAAATGTAGCAAGCTGGAAAGAAAAAATTCTTCAAGAAAGCTACGACGCAGAAACAGTTGAAAGTGTTTGCCAACAGGTTATTCAAGAGTATGCTCAAAGGTGGGGCATCCAAAACTCAGGTTCTTAGCTTTTTTTAACGCAAATTCTGAACTCGCGTTTTATAGGCTTTGAGGGCTTCTTCTCTTGCTACTTTGTGATCTACCATGGGCTGAGGGTAGTTTTTTCCTAATACCACCTGAGCTTTTTGCAGAACCTCTTCAGGGGCTTCCCAAGGTTTATGAATCCATTTTTTAGGAAGGTTTTTTAGCTCTGGACAATAGAGTTTCACAAATTTCCCCTCGGGATCAAATTTTTCTCCCTGGAGGACGGGATTGAAAATCCGAAAAAAGGGGGCTGCATCGGGGCCACATCCCGCAACCCATTGCCACCCCAAAGTGTTATTTCCCAAATCGGCATCCACAAGGGTATCCCAAAACCAGGCCGCCCCTTTTTTCCAATGGATCTTAAGATCTTTGACTAAAAAAGAAGCGACTACCATTCGCATTCGGTTGTGCATCCACCCCAGTTTCCAAAGCTGCCGCATCGAAGCATCAACAAGGGGATAACCCGTTTTTCCTTGTTGCCATTTTTTCAGCTGACTCGGTTTGAGCGTCCAAGGGAAGCGCTTAAATTTCACATTCCAGTTTTGGGTGGGTGTTTTAGGAAAATGGTAGACAAAAGCTGCGCCAAACTCACGCCAGGCGAGTTGGCGACGGAAAGAGGGATTTTTTATTTTTCTCCACACTTCAGCTGGACTCACCTCTCCAAAATGGAGGTGGGGAGAGAGAAACGAAGTCCCCTCCACTGCAGGTTTCTCTCGGGATACCGCATAACTTCCTGCATGAAAATTTTTTATCCGCTTTAGGGCTCCTGCTCGCCCAGGCTTCCAAAATTTCTTCATCTCTGTATCCCACTTTTTTGTGGGAAGCAACGTTAAAGAATCGGAACGGAGTGGGGGAACTTTGCCAAATTTTTGGGGGCTCCCTTTAGGAAGATGTAGCTCTTTTTTCAAGGCCTGGTAAAAAGGGGTAAACACGGCAAAGGGTTTCCCCGATTTATTAAAAAAATGGGGAATGCCAACAAGATGATTGCCGTTGAAAGAAGCGACTTTCCCTTTAAACGCTTTTTCTACCCGTTTTTCCCTTTTTTCAAAGGTTTGGTTATAATAAATCCCTTCTGCTTTTGTCTTCTCTAAGAGCTTCTTGAGGATTAAAACGGGATCCCCTTTTTTGATCACGAGTTTTGCACCTTTTTTTGCATAGTCTTTAGCAAGAGCTTCCAAACTATAATGGAGCCACCATTTTGTGGCAGCTCCCAGCTTTTCCTCAGGGGAAAGGATAAAAACAGGGAGTATCTTTTTATCTATCTTCCACGCCTCATAGAGAGCGAGATTCTCTTCAACACGTAAATCTTTCTGGTGCCAAAATAGTAGCATAGGAACCCTTGATTTGATTATACTCAAACAACTTCAAAAGTTGGATTTTCGGCTGCGCCAAAGCACCGTAATTCGTCGATCTTAAATGACCTAATATTAGAATATGAGGTCATTTAAGATCGACGAATTCCGAAAGCTTTCGCGTTGCCTAAAACTAACTTTTGAAATTGTTCGAGTATAAGCTGACATTCTATGAAAATACTTCAAATTGTTGCAGATGGCAACCCCGGAGGAGGGACAACGTTTGTTTTAGAGATGCTTAAGTCTCTAAAAAACCCTCTTTTTTTATGTCAGAAAGGTTCTTATGCAATCCGAGAAGCGAGTGCTCTTGGAATAGAAACGTATGAAATCGATTTTTTTACCTCCCGTTTTGATTTAAGAATCCCTTGGCGGATCCAAAAGATCTTAAGAGACACATCTCCCGATCTCACCCATGTTCATGGAAATCGCGCAGCCTTTTTCTTAAGCTTTTGCCGCAATCCTTCCCCTATTCTTTATACGGTCCATGGCCTCCATGGTCTTTACAATGGAAATGCACTGGGGAAATGGGGGGAAAAGCAAGCGCTACGCTCTAAGGACCACATTGTTTTTGTGTCAAAATGGGAAGAAACGCTCGCAAAAAAGAACAATCTTCTCCCCCATGCAAACCATCAAGTGATTTACAATGGGATTCATCTAAAGAATCTACCGAAACATCAGCCCAGGGATGGAAAGCTTTTGGGGTTTTTAGGGAGACTGGAAACCCCAAAAGATCCCCTCTTTATGTTAGATGTGATGGAAATTTTGGGCCCCCAAGGGTACCACTTAAAAATGATTGGAGGAGGCACCTTTGAACAGACTTTGAAAAAAAGTCCCTATATCACGGTAACTGGAACGCTTCCTAGAGAAAAAGCCCTTGAAGAACTCTCAAAGGTCTCCTGTGTCATTGCCCCCTCTAAGTGGGAAGCTTTTGGACTCGTTTTAGTGGAATCCCTAGCCCTTGGTATTCCCATCATTGCGGCCAATATCCCCGCATTCCATGAAATTTTAGAATCAGGTAAGCATGGAATCTTGATCTCCGAAAAAAATCCTCAAAAATATGCCGCTGCCGTGTTGCAAGGAGTGTCGCCCCCCAGTCCTTCTCTAGAAAAATTCTCCTGGGAACAGTGTTTTACTAAGTACATGGCTATTTTTAGTGATCTAAAACGAAGTAATGACTAAACTATAAATAGCATAAAAAACTTGAGTGATCTTCATGCTCTCTACAATTGCTCGACTTTTTGGAAAATCCCCTTTTTCTCCCCTCCAATCTCATATGAAAAAGGTGAGCGCTTGTATGAAAAAGCTCACAGAAATCTTTGAAAATCTTCAACACAAACCCCCTGAAGAACTCGAACGTTTAGTCGATGAGCTCTCTAAGCTCGAACATGAAGCAGATCTCACCAAAAATGATATCCGGAATCACCTTCCTAAAAGTCTTTTCCTCCCTATTGACAGAAGTCAGTTTTTAGAAATCCTCTCCATTCAAGACAATATTTCTGACCAAGCAGAGGATATCGGTAACCTATTGATCTTATATCCTACCAGCGAGCTAGGCTATCTCTGTGATCATTTAAAGGCCCTCTTTCAAAAAAATATGGAGGCCTTCTGGGATACGCGCAATATTATTAAAGAACTCCATGAATTATTAGAATCTTCCTTTGGGGGGATTGAAGCCGAAAGGGTGAAAACCATTGTCGACCGCACCTCACGTGAAGAATATGAAGCAGATAAAATGAAACATGACCTGATGAAAGAGTTTTTCAAAACGGCTGAAGAGGTAAAAACCCCTGTTTTTTATCTCTATATCCGCCTGGTTGAAGAGATCAATCAAATTTCCCACATCTCGGAAAAACTGGCAAATCGCATCCGAATGATTTTGGAACTTAAATAGGCTATGTCGATTGATATTATCTTAACAATTCTTGTCCTCTTAGCAGGATTTTACATGGCTTGGAATATCGGGGCCAACGATGTCTCCAATGCCATGGGCACTTCTGTAGGCTCCGGGGCTCTCACCCTATTTAAAGCGGTTATTATTGCAGGAATTTTAGAGTTTTGTGGAGCTTTCTTCCTCGGAGGAAGTGTTTCGAAGACGATGCAGCAAGGGATCGTTAATCCTGATCTTTTTGCCCACGATCCCAAAATTCTCTTGTATGGCATGCTCTCAGCCCTCATTGCCACGGCTTTTTGGCTGCAAATCGCCTCCTATTTTGGCTGGCCTGTTTCCACAACTCACGCAATTGTCGGAGCTCTACTGGGATTTGGAGCACTCATCGGCGGGATGCATACAGTCCATTGGGGAGAAGTCGGAAAGATTGCTCTTAGTTGGGTGATTTCTCCTGCATTAAGCGGTCTATTTGCCTACCTCATTTTTAGTACACTGCAGCAGAAAGTGCTCTTTGCCATGAATCCCATTTATGCCACAAGACGCCTCATTCCCGTTCTCTTTTTCATTGTATTGTTCGTTTTTACACTCAGTGTTTTATTTAATGGATTGGGATCTTTCCATTTACAATTCACCCTTCTTGAGACGATCGGGATTGGACTGGTGGTGGGAGCGATTGGCGGTTTTATCAGCATGATCTTCCTCAAAAAGGTCCACTTCCCTCATACACAAGCCGTTTCTGCTAACGTTTCGCAACAGATCTTTAGCCTCAATAAAGCCATGCGTCATTTAAAGAGAGTCAAGCTCTCCAGTAAAGGGGAGCGGCGAGAAGCTGTGGCACGCATCCTGAGAGATGTTGAGGAATACACGGAAGAGGTACGGGATCACTCCACACTCTATACATCAAGCTCTGATTATCAAATCGTTGAGAAAATGTTTGCCTCGCTGCAAGTCCTCAGCGCCGCTTATGTTGCTTTTGCCCATGGGGCTAATGATGTCGCAAACGCTATTGGTCCCGTCGCAGCTGCTCTCGATATTATTCGTACAGGAAATCTTTCTTTTGCCTCCAGTATCCCCTCTTGGCTCTTAGCGATGGGAGGGCTAGGCATTGTTGTGGGACTTGCTACCTGGGGATGGCGTGTCATGGAAACGATCGGAAAAAAAATTACGGAGCTCACCCCAACCCGGGGCTTTAGCGCAGAGTTTGGCGCTGCAGTTACGATTCTTGTCGCTTCGAAACTGGGACTCCCCATCTCTACAACCCACTGTATTGTAGGAGCTGTCCTAGGTGTAGGGTTAGCCCGAGGGATTTCGGCCCTGAATTTACGCACCCTCCGCGACATCGCCCTTTCCTGGATTATCACCATTCCCTCTAGCGCGATTGTTTGTATCCTGATCTTTTATGTTGTCCGCGCCATTTTTTCATGATGCACTCTTTTGAAAAGAAAGGATGTTTGAATTTTCAGGTGGGTTCATGTTACATGTCTAAATTATGGATCCTTTAGATACGCAAGCTGAAATCGTCGCGCAAAAAGTGCGTCATTACTTAATCACCACTATGGGAAAAACAGCTGATGAAGCCTCTAATGAAGAGTTTTATCGGGCGTTTTGTACCGCCCTGCGTGAAGAAATCATGATCAATTGGACGGCAACAGCCCACACTTTTAAGAAAAAGGGGCTGCGGAAACTCTATTATCTTTCTATGGAGTACATGCCGGGCCGCCTCTTTGGAAATAATGTCACCAACATCAGTGCCGGAGACCTGGTGAAGCGGATTCTCCATTTGCTGAAACGCGATTTCTATACGATTGCCCAGATGGAACCCGATATCGGTATTGGTAACGGGGGATTAGGACGCTTAGCTTCCTGCTTTCTCGACTCCCTTGCAACGCTCCAATACCCCGCCATGGGGTATGGAATGCGTTACCAATATGGTATTTTCGAACAAGAGCTGATTTGTGGCGTTCAAGTAGAGCGTCCCGATTGTTGGCTTCTCACCCAAAACCCTTGGGAATTTCGGCAAGATACCCGGGCAGTCCCTGTCCGTTTTGGGGGGACCCTCCTTCCTAGAACAAATAGTCATGGAGAGGAGGTTTTTGATCTCATGGACTTTGAAGAGGTGCGCGCCCTTCCGTACGACCTCCCCATTATTGGCTATAGTCATGACCCTAACTTTTCTGTTTTGACCCTCCGTTTGTGGTCGACCAAGGAATCTCCCAGAAACTTTCAATTGCAGCGCTTTAACGCAGGTGATATGGGACAAGCCAGTGAAAATACCAGCTTAACCGATGTCCTCTATCCGAACGATAACCATGAAGCAGGAAAACGCATTCGCTTAAAACAGGAATTTCTCCTTGTCTCAGCCTCCCTTCAAGATATTGTGAAGCAATACAAAGAGGTCAATACAGATTTTGACCATTTTGCTCAGGATGTGCGCATTCAAATCAACGACACCCACCCCGCGCTGATTATCCCAGAGCTCATGCATCTTCTTACGAAAGAGAATGATCTTCCCTGGGGAAAAGCCTGGGAAGTGGTGCGTACGTGCTGCGCCTATACCAACCATACCGTCTTAAAAGAGGCGTTAGAAGAGTGGAATGCCCAGCGCTTAAAAGAACTTCTCCCGAGACACTATAAAATCATTGAGCGTCTGAATCACAATTTCTGCACTGAAATTCGTCAGAAATTCCCAGGGAATGAAGAAAAAGTGCGCTATTTGTCAATCATTGAAGGGGGGCAAGTTCGTATGGCAAACTTGGCCATCTATGGATCTCGACGGGTCAATGGTGTGGCTAAACTTCACACGGACATTTTGAAAAAATTTCTCTTCAAAGACTTTTGCGACATGTACCCCGAAAAATTTATCAATGTTACCAATGGAGTGACACAAAGACGGTGGCTCCTCCACTGCAATCCCCTCCTTGTCAAATTTCTCGAAACGCGGATTGGGAATGGTTGGATCACCCACTTTGAAGAACTCAGTCGCGTCGGAGATTATGCCCAAGAAGAAGGGACCCAAAAAGAATTTCTAGAAATCAAAAAGAAGAACAAAGAGCGCCTCTTAACCATGATTGAAGAGGATATGCAATTGCACCATGGGGTGGGGAAAGAGTTCGCAGCAGAAAATTTTCTCGGACCGGATGCGCTCTTTGATGTCCAGATCAAACGGATCCATGAATACAAACGACAACTGATGAAAGCCCTCCATCTCTTGATGCTCTACTTTGAAATGAAAGAAAACCCCCAGTCACACCGTATCAAGCGCTTTGCCATCTTTGGGGGGAAAGCAGCTCCCGGCTATCAAGCCGCCAAAAATATCATCCGTTTTATCTATTGCCTCTCTCGAAAAATCAATAAAGATCCTGACACACACGAAAAACTTAAAGTAGTTTTCATCGAAAACTATAACGTCTCACGCGCTGAGATCATCATCCCCGGAACCGACCTTTCCGAACAAATTTCGACCGCCGGGATGGAAGCTTCAGGAACGGGAAATATGAAGTTCTCCATCAATGGGGCTCTCACCATTGCTACCGATGATGGAGCCAACGTTGAAATGCGCGAAAGTGTCACCGACCCCTGGTGGCCCTTTAAGTTTGGCGCAAGCGCTGAAGACATTAATGACATGAAACAAAAACATAGCTACAACCCTTTAGAGATCTATGCAAAGGAACCTAAAATCAAACAGGTTCTAAACGCCCTCAAAGAGCGCTTCCTTGCAGAAAACGATGCCGAACATGAAGCCCTTCTCGCCGTCTATCATTCTTTGCTTGAGGGACCTCCCGGGATTATCGCTGACCGCTTTTTTGTCCTACACGACCTCATGTCCTATTATGAAACCCAAAAAAAAGTAGAAGAGCTCTATGAGCAACCTCTCAAATGGGCAGAGTATGCTCTTCATAACATGGCAGGAATGGGGCGTTTTTCTGCAGATGTCTCTATCGAAAATTATGCCAAAGAGATCTGGGATCTAAAAAAATGCCCCCCTGATCCCCAAGAACTCAACCAAGTCCGCAAAGAGTACAGCGAACACGACCGCTGCCGCATCACCGGACATTAAACGCGTATTCGCGTTATTAATTTTTTTCCTCCCGCTCCTTTTTCTCTCTCTCTTCTCGTTCTTTTTTCTCTTTTTCCTCTTGTTCTTTTTGTTTTTTTGCTGCTGCCCACGCCTCTCCAAAAGAATCAGCACTTGCTAATCCATCCCCATCTCTAATATCAGCAGAAGCAGTAGTCAAAAAGATGGTACAAAAAGAAAGTAGAAGAAAAAGGCTTTTATGTTTCATGATGCATCCTCTGATTTATTGTGTTTAAGAATAGAAAATAAACTTTTAACTCATGTGTTTTTTTCTGTATACTCAAACACCTTCACAAGTTGAATGTTCGGTCTAATATGCTTTCGAGGATAAGGCATCTAAAAAACCCCACAGCAAAAGCTTTTCTTTTGTCTAACCTTTTATGCTGCCCTTTTTGGGGTGTTTTTGACTTGCTCCCCATCATTCTATGTAAAGAGTTAAACGCCTCTCCCCTTCAAATCACCACGATGATTGCTCTAAAACCTTTAACAGCTCTACTTGCTTTCTATTGGGGAGGAGGTATTTTTAGCGGTCGTAATCGACTCACCTTAAATTTATTAACCGCTTACCTGATTAAGTTTTTACCTTTCTTATTTGCCCCCTTTTTCACGAATCCTTGGGTTTTCATTGGTGCCTTTGGATTGCATATGCTTGTCCTTCGAGGAACCATTCCTCCTTGGATGGAGCTCTTAAAACGGGATAACCGCAATTTAGATCATGGAAAGGTTTGTTCCCTAGGCTCTACAATTAATCATGTAGGAAATGCCTTACTTCCTATCTTCTTTGGTTGGCTTCTCGATAATCTAGAGGGATCGTGGAAATGGATTTTTGTTTTAACGAGTTTCCTAGGCCTCTCTTCCATTGGGTTAATCTTAAAAATTCCGACTTATTCCCTTCAAGAACACGTGAAAACCAACTTAAAAAGTGTTATCCTAAAACCTTGGAAAGATTTGTTAAAAATTTTGCGAGAAAAACCCCATTTCTTAAGGTTTCAAGTGGGGTTCTTTTTGGGTGGAGCTGGTCTCATGATTATCCATCCCGTCTTACCCAAATACCTCACAGGCAACTTGGAGCTTTCTTATACCAAAATTCTCATCGCGACATGCTTTTGTAAAGGACTTGGCTTTGTCATTTCCTCTCCCTTTTGGGTGAAACTTTTTAAACGGTATGAAATCTTTCATTTCAGCTCAAAAATTCCTCTTTTAGCTGCCATTTTCCCATTCATGCTCTTCTTAGCTCATCTCCATATCTATTTCCTATTTATTGGCTATTTACTTTATGGGGTGATGCAAGGGGGAAGTGAGCTCGGTTGGAAAATGTCGGGACCTATTTTCTCAAAAGAAGAGGATAGTTCTCCCTATTCTTCAATAAACGTTCTAGCGGTAGGAATTAGAGGGGGTATTTTTCCCTATTTAGGAGCTTTTCTCTATATGCTTGGAGGAACCTATCTTCCCTTAGTGCTGGGAGGTTTATTGTGCCTCACCGCCTCCCTATACTTATGGAAAATGGCCACTGATCAAAGAAAAGCAGTTGTTAGTATAAGTTCCACTTCTTGAGGAGCTTTTCGTAGGTTCCGTTATCTTGGAGTTTACTGAGCCCTCGGTTAAAAACCTTTACAAGCTCGAGGTTTTCTCCATGGAGGGTGAGGAGGCGAAGCCCCCTATCATTGAGAGGGGGGGAAGCAATTTTGACCTTCCCATAGTAGAGATCCCGAATATAGCTAGAAGCGGCGAGGTAATCGACAAGGACTCCATCAAAACGCTCTGCTATCACATCATTGAGTCCATCGGGAATGGTATCATAGTAGTGGACAATGACATTGGGATAGAGCTCTATGAGTAAGGCTTCGGTTTGGATAGAATCGACCCCAATTTCTCGAGTCTGCATTTCACCCAGCGAGCTGACCTTAAGATCACTGCGTACAACTAATACAGGCCCCGTGTTTAAGTAGAGATCGGAAAATTCATAAACAGTCTCCATAAAAACGCGGGGAGTAATCGAACTGAGCATCCCTTCATAATGTCTTTCTCGGAGACCTAGAATGAGGTTATCCCAGCTCACATTGATGCGCTCAAAGAAAACACCTTCTTCTCTAGAGATTGCCCGGAGGAGTTCATCGGTAAAGGCATAGACATTAGCCTCTTTCCCCATCATGTTGAGAGGATACCAACTGGGATCCACCCCAACTCGATAGGTTTTTCCTTTCGAGCTACAAGAAAAACACGTCAGTGCTACAAGGACCAAGAATAATAATCGTTTCCACATAACGCTATCTTAAAATATAAAGAGCCAATATTGCAACTATCTAAGAAGAATACTTGAAAGAAAAGACTTTTTTTTAAATGGTAAGCATAAGTTAATGACTGGAGGATTTATGAAAAAAAGCGTGAGGGTGACTGCGCTACTCTTCATCTCAGGAACGCTACTTGCAATTGATCTAGACTATGAACCTTGCGAAAAAACCTATGTGGACCCTATTGAGATTTTGTTGGAAGAAAATAAAATTAAAGTGATGGATGGAGAATATCTCTCACAAACATCTGCCCTTT
>JAKQGT010000202.1 GCA_029556005.1 Chlamydiota bacterium
TCATCGGCAGGAGAGGGGAACCCGGCCGGAACCTCATTGACAAACAGCGGTAGCGGTACCCCGAGAGTCGCCTTAAAGATCTCTAGTTTCATATAGAGCCCATTCTACTCATTGGCAAAATCAAGCGGTAGAGAAAAGAAATTTTGATTCTAGGGCAGGGGGGGAGGGAACGCAAAGACGCAGAGGCGCAAAGAACGCAAAGAAAAAAATTTACTCTATGTAATTTAGGGTTAGTTGTTTGATGTGTGTATTTATTGTGTTAGCGTAGAATAAAAATGTCCTATGTTTGCGTTGATTAGAAATGTCCGCTTTTTAGTTTTTCAACAACGCATCTATGGCATTAATCGATATAATTAATTTTACCATATTTAGCCCTTAAACCCAAGGTTAAAATCCTGGGGGAGTTTGAGGGGGTTTCCCCCTCATGTAACCCTTTATAAATAAGCATGCAAAGTCCAACTGAGTGTTGGGCGTTAGCCCAACACGAAGGCGGCGGCAGGAGGTCTGGGGGACAGCGTCCCCCGAAAAGCGTTAGGAAAAAAAAGTTTCAGGGTATTGGCTCATAGGGAGACTTTGCCGTTAGCCATCGCCGCGCCCCTCGCTTCCAAGGATGGCTTATGGCTGGTTTACGCTTCCGATGCAGTTTGTGTTGTTTGTTTTGCAGATTGTCCATGATTTCATTGAGGTTTTTAGAATCAACGACCTCGCCTTGTTTCTCCTGGAACTTATGGCTTAAAAAGGCTAAGGGTTTGCCTTTATAAAGCACCTGGAGGGACCCATCTTTTTTCTCATGCATTGTGATCTTGGCCTTTCTAAGGGTATAAGTCTCCCGTTCTGTTTGAATTTGGTAGACCGTATTTTTGTATTGAAAGGTCAGATTTTTTGATAGGTGCCGAATTTCCTGTATGCTAAAAATGAGATCAAGGTTTTGCTCTGGAAATAATGATCTGTGCGCATTGTTAGGATCTTTGGGTATTACTGCAAACCGGCGGTTATAATCTTCTATGAAAGTAGGCAAAAAAACATTGGCTTCTTCGATCGTGGAAATCTCGTTAAGCCTTAGTTCTTTTACCAGACGATCTTGAAGAGTCCGATTGCTTCTCTCAATGCGCCCTTTTCTTGTGGTGAGTTTGCAAACAGCATTTCGATATTCAGCTCTTGCATGGCCCTTCCAAATTGAGTTAGGCCATCCCCACTTAACGCTTCCGGTCTATTGACTCTGAATACCCCGTGTTTATCATTGTAAGATGCGCGAGGTCTCCCATACTTTTCTATATATAGCCTCATTAGGTCATAGTAGCCCCAGAGAGTTTCAGTTGGTGCAAAATGCCCTGCCATAATTTTCCCAGTAGCATCGTCCACAGCAAGAAGCAACGAGCATTTTGGTCCACGCCCTTCAAACCAGTCATGGGGGGATCCATCAATTTGCATGAGCTCACCCTCTCGACCCCGTCGTTCTCGGAGTTGATAGATACGCCTTTTTTTGACCTTTTTATCTACCCAGAGCCCTTCGGCTATCATCAGCTGCCTTACAGTCCATACGGAGATCTTCATATTGTGGACCTCTGCCAGCTTTTCCCTGGCCAATGTAGGGCCAAAATCGGGGTATTTTTCGCGGATTAGGGCCAAAGCATACTCTTTAACCCCATGG